>WFUL01000026.1 GCA_015484985.1 Anaerolineales bacterium
GTCCTTTTCAAACCGGTAATAGTCCGTATGCATATTGACTCCCCGCAATCCCTTCCTGCACGTAGACGGAGGGCAAATCCGGGACGGTGAAGGGCGCCTTGTCTTCCTGCGGGGAGTCAATATGCATACGGACTATTACCGGTTTGAAAAGGACCCCGAAGCTCCCTGGCGTTACGCCACCCAGGGCGATGTGCGCTTCCTGGCCTCCCTGGGCGCCACGGTCATCCGTTTGGGTCTGCACTGGCGGTATTTCGAAACCTCCATGGGTTTCGACCTCATTGACACGTACCTGTCCTGGGCCGAGGAGGCCGGGCTCTACGTCATCCTGGATATGCACGTGGTCCCGCCCGAGGACGACATCCTGGAAGGCAAAATCTGGCAGGACCCCGCCGCGCAGGCCCGCTTCATCGAAATCTGGACCGCGCTGGCGTCTCGTTACGCCAACCGGGAGGTAGTTGCGGGCTACGACCTGTTCAACGAACCCAATCCCCCGGACCCCGAGATGTGGTGGGAACTGGCGGAAAAGACCCGACGCGCCATCCGCCAGGTCGACCCTTATCACATCATCTTCGTCCAGGGTCCTCTGGGAGCCAGACCCGACGTCTACCGCCTGCTCCCCGACAACAACCTGGTCTACTCCTACCACGACTACACGCCCTTCGTCGTGACTCACGCCGGCGCGGACTGGATAAACGATACCCCGGTCCCCACGGATTACGTCTACCCCGGCCGGGTACTGGTGGACGTGGTTCCGGTGGAGCCATCGCCGGAAAGCCCCCTCCTCACGTCGCCCATAGCCTCGTGGCAGTTCTGGCGCAGCGAGGTCTTCCGCGTCCCTGAGGACGACATTTCCTGGGCCTCTCCCCGACTCTTCGGCCGGGGAAACACCGGGCGTGTCTGGTTCGACGACATCCAGTGGTTCCACAACGGCGTCCCCGTCCCGGTGCTCAACGGGCATCTGAACAAGCCCTCGCGTGTACGCCCGGGCCAGCCCGCCAACTGGTTCTTCGAAGGTCACAAGGCCGAAGGGGCCTGGAGTCGCAAAGTCAAGCGCTCGGGGAAGGGAAGCGCCTACCTGGCCAGCCATCACGATGACGGCTACGGGGCCTGGGCCCAAGCTCAGGGCATCTGGACCGAGCCGCTGCTCCAAGTGACTCCTGGCGACACCTTGCAAGTGCAGGGCTGGATTTACGCGCCCGAAAACCGGGGGGAAGTGGGCCTGGGTGTGGTGTATCTCCGGGGCATCTTCAAGGAGTACGCCCGGGAACAGCTGTGGGAAAAGATGCGGCCCTATGTGGAATGGGCCCAGACCCATGGCGTCCCCCTGTTCGTGGGGGAATTCGGAAGCATCTCTTCAGCGCCTCAAGGGTCCCGCGCCCGGCTCATCGCGGACAAAATCCAGCTCATGAACGCCGCCGGCGTGCACTGGGCGTTGTGGGCCTACCGCGACGGCTCGCCCCCCTCTTTTGGGTTGACCTGGGACGGAGAATTCGACATGGCCTTGATTCGGATTCTGGAAGAAGGCTTTCGAGCCCGCCCGTAAAAAGCCCCTATCCCCGACGACCGAACTTGCGTTCCAGCAAGTCCACGGGGATGTGTATCATGGTCGGTCGGCCGTGAGGACAGGTGCGGGGGTTTTCACACCGTAACAGATCCTGGAGCAGGCGCTCCTGGGCCTCCCGGGGCAGCGTCTGTCCCCCTTTCACGGCTAAGCGTTTGCAAATGCGGGCAATCAGTCGGGCCTCCCGGTCGCGAGCCAGGGGCTCCTCGTTCTCCTCGAAATCCTCCACCAACACCCGCAAGGCCGCGGCCGCATCCCCATGGGCCAACACCGCGGGCAGGGCCCGGACCTGGAAGGTGTTGGGGCCGAAAGGTTCCACCTCGAATCCCCAACGCTCCAGGGTCTCCAGGTACCCCTCCAGGACCCGAGCCTGGGGCGGAGGCAGACGGACCACAACGGGTTGGAGCAGGGGCTGCCGGGAAACCTGACCGGTGCGCCGCTGGGCCATGAGTTGCTCGAACAGCACACGTTCGTGGGCGGCATGCTGGTCGATGAGGTAGAGCCCATCGGGGCCTTCCGCCACCAGGTAGGTCGCGGCCACCTGTCCGATGAGACGCAACAGAGGAGACTCTACCAGCGGGGGCGAGGAGGTTTCGTCCCCGGCTCTGGCAAAGGCCAAGGACGATGGGGACGGGGGTTCCGACTCTGTCTCCTGCGAGGCCTCGGGCGATACCCCGGCTTCTGTTGGGGAAGCCTCTTGAGACGGAGGCTGTTCTTCCCAGGGCAGGGAACGCGGTCGGCCGGAGGCGTCCAGCAAGTCCCATTCGGTTATGGGTGTAGGAGTCAGGGGGGAATGGGCCAACAGTGCCTTGCGCACGGCGTGTTGCACGGCCCGAAAGACCCGGTCGGGATGCCGGAAGCGCACCTCGGCCTTGGTGGGATGTACGTTCACGTCCACCGTTTCGGGCGGCAATTCAAGAAAGAGCACGACGAGGGGATAGCGCCCTTTCATCAGGAAAGTGTGATACCCCTGCAAGACCGCGCGCACCAGGGCCGGGTCCTGAACGGGGCGGCCGTTGACGAAGAAGAGCATGTCCCGAGAGTGGCTGCGGTTGAGCTCGGGGGCACCAATCCAGCCGTGGACGCGCAAGGGCTCATCCTCGTACAGCACCGGGAACATCCGTTGGACCACCCGCGGGCCGTGAATGGCGACCAGCACGTTCTCCACCTGGCCGGAACCGTCGGTGTGCAGGACCAGACGGCCGTCGTGCTCCAGGCGAAAACGCACTTGAGGGTAGGCCAGCGCGTAACGCAGCACCGTTTCGTCAATGGCCCTGCGTTCGGTAGCCGGGGTTTTGAGGAACTTCCGCCGCGCGGGCACGTTGAAAAAAAGATGTTCCACCCGCACCGTCGTACCCTGGGGTGCGGCCACCGGGCGCACCGGTCCGAGGATGCGCCCACCTTCCACCCGAATGACGGCACCGGTGGATGCCTCGGGAGGACGGGAAATCAAGGTCAAGTGGGAAACCGAAGCAATGGCCGCCAGGGCTTCGCCCCGAAAGCCCAGGGTGTGGATGCGAAACAGGTCCTCGGGCTTCCCCACTTTGCTGGTGGTGTGACGGGAGACGGCCAGGGCCAGTTCGTCGGCCGGGATACCGTAGCCGTCGTCCCGGACTTCAATGAGGGTCCGCCCGGCGTCTCGAATCCGGACCTCAATCCGCTTGGCCTGGGCATCCAAAGCGTTCTCGATGAGTTCCTTAACCACCGAGGCCGGGCGTTCCACCACTTCGCCCGCGGCAATCTGGGAAATCAACGTAGGAGGAAGGGGTCGAATGGGTTTCCGTTGGGCCATGTTTCACTCGAGTTTGATGTGGCCGCTACGGCCACCCTTTTTTTCCACCAGGCGTACGTTCGTGATGCGGACGGTCTTCTCCACCGCTTTGGTCATGTCGTACACCGTGAGGGCGGCAACCGCGACCGCGGTAAGGGCTTCCATTTCCACGCCAGTGCTCGCCGTAGTTCGCACCGTGACGGTAATCTCCACCCCGGGCCAATCAGAGCGCAGGGCAAGTTGTACGTCCACATGGGTCAACGGGAGGGGATGGCAGAGAGGAATGAGTTCCCAGGTGCGTTTGGCGGCTTGAATGCCGGCAATCTGGGCCACCGTCAAAACATCACCCTTTTTGAGGGCGCCCTCACGCAGCAACTGGAAAGTCTCGGGGCGCATATGGACCTCACCTCGTGCCACGGCGACCCGTTCCGTAGGCGGTTTCGCGCCCACGTCCACCATACGCACCCGACCCTGGGCATCCACATGGGTCAGTTGCGTCTCGCGCCCTTGAGATAAAGCACTCATGAGAGTTTCTCCTTGTCACCCGGGATTTCTGCCTCAAGCATAGCCCAGGAGGTCCGGGGGAGCAATACCTGGGCGCAGTCCGCGGTCCGCCGTCCACTGGCACCGCTCTCACTCTCCTTCCATCACTGGACGCACCACCACTTGAGTACGAAAACCAGCAGGCATCCAGGGCCAGCCCGAGGGGCTCAACTCCACGTGGGGTGCTTCCGCGAGCCAAGGCCACGCCTCAAGGCCTCGTTGCACCCAGGCCACCGGCCGAACCGCCAGGGCCCAGGCTACCTGTCGGGTGTCCAGTTGGGGTACTTCCCACCACTGCACCTCCAATCTGCCAGTATATGGAGGGCCCTCTCCTTGGTCGACTTGCAAGGTGAAGCGCATTAAACCGGGCCAGGGTTGCCATCCTGGGTCCCTCCCTTGAGCCATCAAACCGTTGACCAAAGCCTGAATAGGCTCTCGGGGCACCACCCAGACGCGAAATCGCTGACGGACATAAAGTACAGCCGAAGATCCAGGAGTACCTGTCGGTGGCTGCACCTGCACCTCCAACACTCCTGTGGCACGCAAAGAACCGGGCACGACCACTGCCTGAACGGGAACCACCAAGGGCGCCAAAGCAGAGGCCCTGGCCCACAACCAAGCACTCAATTCATCTAAAGCGCGATCGCGGTCGCGGGTCGTCACTGTAGGCAAAGAAACCGAAGAACCGCCTGTGGCCGGCGCAGGATTGGTGACGGTCACCCACTGGTCCCAGGGAGGATCGACCAAGCGCAGGCGATGGGGAGGCAAATTCCCTTCTTCCCCTGGACGCACCGCCCGAGCCTTGAGCAACAGGGTGGCCCCTGGCCCCGGAGGAAGGGTCCCTCCTTCCTCCAAGACGAAGTCCATCTGGCCCTCTACATCCCGTACCCGCAGGCCCGCGGGCAGCACCACGGTCCGGTTCGTCAGGCTGGTCCACAACAGGGACACCTGAGCCGTATCGGTGGGCACCCGGGTGACTCCTGTAGCCCGAACGATCCGCCATCCCTCCACCTCGATCACCATGGTCTCCAAGGGGAGACCCCGCACCGATGGAACCACGCCATCAAAATCCGGGGAAAGCAGCACCTGGACCTCTCGCGTGTTCTTACGGGCCGTCACAGGGAGCACCACCCGGGCCTGGGGCCCAAAAAATCCTGCCAGCAGGGCCAGGGCCAGCAGGGCGAGCACACCGCTCACGGCCCGCGTCCACAAAGGTGCCCGCACCTGCTCCCGCGACCGCGGCAAGCCCAGGAATCGGGCCGTTTCTGCCAGGGCAGCCCGTCCCCGAGGGCCGCGGCGTCGCCGTCGACGACGGCGGGGGATGCGCCACACCCTTCGATAGGCGGCCTCCACCGAAGGGAATACGGGCAGTCCGGCCTCTTCCACCCAACGGGCCGTCGGGCGATTGCGGGTCACCACGGCCACCTGCAAGCCCAGACCTCGGGCCCGTCGGGCCACCTGAACCCAAGGGAGAACACCTTGCATGTAGGCCGGCCCCTCTCGAGGAAGCACCAGCAACACCCTGGGGGACTGGGCCCACTGAAGCCGGTCCCAAAGCCAGGGGCCATCGGCATCGGAGGGTACGCGAATCACGGCAATGCGCATGGCATCAAATCAGGAGGAAGTTTGGAAGACCGGTTGAATGGCTCACCCCACCCGTCGAGGGAACCGAAGCCGCACCATCCCAATGCGCCACCCGCTTACGGATATGGCTCGGTGGACGGCACCTGGGCATCCAGGCGCACCAACTTGCGGGCCACGTCCTTCCACTGAACCGGCGAAAGGCCCAACTTCTCGCGCAAGGCCTCGGGCTCCATACCCTGCCGCCAGTCCCGCAGCGCCGCGGTCCAACGGCACATGGCAAAGGAAAGGCGCCGCGGCAATCCGGCTTCCTTCCCCAAGCCCTCCAGTACGTATTCCACCCCTCGGGGGGACCAGGGGAACACCCGTTCCACCACCACATACTGGGCCTGATACTCCCGAAAGGCGGCCACCCATTCGGCGGGGAGGTCCAGCCGGCGCTCCTTGTAACGATGGCTGGGTTTGGGATAACGAACGAAGAGGTAGGGCGCGCCCGCACCTTCCAAAACCAAGTGCCGCACCCGCAGGTTGAGGACCTCCCCTTTCTTCATGCCCGTGGTGTAGAGCAGGAAAAAGAGCACAAATGGACGGGCGTCGGGCTTCATGCCCCGCCTCAAGGCCATGGCCGTCTCCAGCACCTTGGCCACCTCCTGCGGAGTCAGCACGTGGGGCAGCGGGGTGGTCACGCTGCGCTGGACCAGCCGCTCCGCGGGATTGCCGGGGATGACGCCATAGGCATGGAGCCACCGGAAGAAAGCCTTGAGGCTGGTGATACGCCGGGCCAGACTCTTGGGGCTGCACGGCACCCCCCGGTGGAACTGAAGCCATTCCAGAAAGCCCTCCAGGTCCTGTTGATGGATGCGACCGATGGGCCGCTCCGGCGACAGGTACCGGGCCAGTAAGCGCAGGTCGCTCACGAAGCCGCGAACCGTGTAGGGGGAACGGCCTTCTTCCTCCAGGTAGCGTTCCCACACTCGCAACGCGGGACCCAGAGGGGTCTCCGCGGTCAAAGGGAGCAGTTCCGTTGGTTGGGTCATTGGGGACCTCCTGCTGAGGGCGCGGTGCTGAGTCCAGGCCGCGTTCTTCGGGCACGCGCCTTTTCCGGCTCCTTGGGCGGATACAGGGCCCGATGCAGGGCGTCCTCCAGATGGCGAAGGGGCACGATGTTCAGGTGGTCGCGCACCCCCTTGGGTACGTCCACCAAATCCTTGAGGTTGGGCTCTGGCAACAGCACCGTCTTCAACCCTGCCCGGTGCGCTGCCAGAACCTTCTCCCGAATACCGCCTACGGGAATCACGCGCCCTCGTAAGGTGATTTCGCCCGTCATGCCGATGGTATGACGGACCTTGCGTCCTGTAAGGGCCGAAAGGAGGGCGACCGCGATGGCCACCCCCGCGCTGGGGCCGTCTTTGGGCACCGACCCTTCCGGAACGTGCAGGTGGATGTCCTTCTTCTCGAAGATATCCGGACGCAAACCATATTGTCGGGCCCGAGAACGGATGTAGGAAAGGGCCGCCTGGGCCGATTCCTGCATGATGTCCCCCACCTGGCCCGTGATTTGCAGGTTGCCCTTGCCCTCCATGATGGCCACTTCCACGGGAAGGATGTCCCCGCCCGACTCCGTCCAGGCCAGGGCCAGGGCCACACCCACGTCATCCTCTCGCACCAGGGCCTCCAGGGAGAAGTTCTGGGGCGGGCCCAACAACTCCTCCACCCGCCGCGGCGTAATCCGCACCGGATAGGCGCGACCTTCCGCCTTCATCCGGGCAATCTTCCGGCATATGCGGGCAATCATGCGCTCCAGATTGCGCACCCCGGCTTCATAGGTGTATTCCCGGATGATGCGTCGAATGGCCTTTTCGGTGAAGGTCACCTCACCTGGTTGCAGGCCGTTCTCCTCCAGTTGTCGCGGGATGAGGAAGCGCTTGGCGATTTCTACCTTCTCCTCTTCCACGTATCCGGGGAATTCGATGACCTCCATACGGTCCAACAACGCGGGTGGAATGGTGCTCAAGGTGTTGGCCGTGGTGATGAAGAAGACATGGGAGAGGTCGTAGGGAATCTCCAGGTAGTGGTCGGAAAAAGCGTGGTTCTGCTCGGGGTCCAGGACCTCCAACAGGGCCGATGCCGGGTCCCCGCGGAAATCCGTCCCCAACTTGTCGATTTCGTCCAGCATGAATACAGGGTTGATGGTCCCTGCCCGACGCATGGTCTGCAGGATACGACCGGGAAGCGCGCCAATGTAGGTGCGCCGATGCCCGCGGATTTCCGCCTCATCCCGCACACCCCCCAGGGACACCCGCACGAACTTGCGTCCCAGGGCCCGGGCGATGGACTGGCCCAGAGAGGTCTTCCCCGTACCGGGCGGGCCCACGAAGCACAAAATGGGCTGCCGGTTCTTCCGGGGCTTGAGGGAGAGCACGGCGATGTACTCCAGGACCCGTTCTTTCGCTCGGGGCAGACCGTAATGGGTCTCATCCAGAATGCGGGCCGCCCGCTTGAGGTCCAGATTGTCCTCGGTCTTTTCCGTCCAGGGCAGTTCCAGAACCCATTCGATGTAATTGCGCACGATGCCCACTTCCGGCGACATGGGCGGCATCTGGGAGAGCCGTTCCCACTCCCGAAGCGCGGTCTTACGGGCCTCCTCAGTGAGTTTGGCTTTCTCGATGCGTTCCCGTAAAGCGGCCAACTCCTGCTGCCAGAAGTCCCCTTCGCCCAATTCGCTCTGGATGGCCCGCATCTGTTCCCGCAGGTAAGCCTCCCGCTGGGCCCGCTCCATCTCTTCCCGGACCCGGTTCTGGATTTGCTCCTCCAATTGGAGGACTTCGATTTCCCGGGCCAGGAAGTGGAGCACCTGGCGCACCCGCTTGTTCACGTCCAGCGTGCCCAACAGGTCCAGCAGGTCCTGGTAGGAGAGGCGCAGCACGCCGGAGGCAATCATGTCGGCCAGGGTTCCGGCATCCGGGATGCCCCCGGCAATCTCCATGACTTCCTGGGGGTACTGGGCCATCTGCACCACCTGCTCCAGTTTGTGGCGCATGGCCCGCTCCAGAACCTCCAGCTCCGCTTCGTCCCGGTGTTCCTGCAAGACCTGAGCCTGGGCCAGGAAGTAGGGTTCCACCTGCACCCATCGCACGATACGCACCCGTCGCCGGCCCTGGACGACCAGAGTGTACGTCCCGTCCTCCGTCAGGTGGGGCTCGCCGATGGCGATTTCCACGCCAATGGGATACAGGTCCTCGGGGTTGGGATAGTCTTTCTCAGGGTCCACCTGGGGGATCGCGAGCAGGGTCCGGGTAGCGCGCATGGCCACATCCACCGCGGCCTTGGAGAAGGGACGCCCCACCCACATGGGGGCGACCATACCAGGGAAGACCACCAGCCCCCGCAAGGGAAGCACCGGAAGCGTGATGGTCCCATCGTCCTCCAGAGGCGTATCGGGAATCTCGGAAAGCAACTGGTGCTGAGATTGCAGGAAGCGCAGGGTCTGCCGCCAGTCCGTGGGGAACTCCCACTCATCGGGGAAGACGTCGCTGGTCTCCACCAGGTACGGCCAGAAGGCTCGTCGCATGGGAACTCCCTCAACCTCCTTGGAAAGGATGACCTACGTGGCCTATCATAGCATAAAAGCCTGGTTTTGGCTATACGCAGTTATTACCGAGGTGGAAAGATGGGTTTAGTGGGCCCATCCACATGCCCTTCGCTTAGGGTGAGAAACGGGGACGCACCTAAGATATAGGTACGCGACAGATGCGCCAGGATGGTTTTCATACGCTAAAATCAACGGTATAATTACAGTGAATTCCCGCTTGGAGGATGAAGAGATGCGTGTCTGCACCTGCCCGCCCGGTGAAGGTCAGGTGGTCTTGGGGAAGACCCTTCCCGACCTGCTGGACGAAGCCTGTGAGAAGTACCCGAACCCCCGCTTCCTCAATATGCGCGTCAACGGCGAATGGGTGACCTTTTCCACCCATCAGTTTCGCGAGGACGCTGAAGCCCTGGCCGCCGCTTGGGTGGACCTGGGACTGCAACCGGGCGACCGGGTGGCCATGTACATGCACAGCGACGCGGATTTCTGCCGGGTAGACATGGGCTGCCTCATCGCCCGGACCATTGACGTGCCGGTCTACCTGACCTATGCGCCCGAACTCATCGTCTACACCTTGCGACACGCGGAAGTCAAGGCCCTGGTGGTCTCCGATGACGAACTCCTGGAGCGATTGCTTCCCCTGCTGTCCGTGCTGGAGACCCTCCAACACGTGGTCATTGCCCGGCCCGGAGACCGATGGGAGGGTTTTCGCTCCCAACTCCCCGAGCACGTGCAGGGATGGACCCTGGAGGAACTCCTGCAACGAGGTCGGGAACGTAAGGCCCGGGAGCCCGAACTCATTCCCTCTCTGAAGCGCAGCATTCAGCCGGATGACCTGGCCACCATTCTATACACCTCCGGGACCACGGGGCTTCCCAAAGGCGTCATGCTCACCCACCAGAACCTGACGTTCAACGTGATTTCGGCCTTCAGCGTGTTCGAGAAGCATTTCCTCCCCCAAAAGGAAGTGGTGCTTTCCTTCCTGCCCCTGACCCACATCTTCGGCCGCATGATGCAATACGGATTCATGTACAAAGGCGCGGCGGTGTACTTCACCGAGCCCCGCCGTCTGGTAGAGGATGCTCAGGTCGTCCGCCCCACGGTGTTCATCACCGTACCCCGCCTGGTGGAGCGCATCTACGAACGTATCCTGGAGCGGGCCCAGACCTTCAAAGGGCTGCAGGGGCGCCTGCTGCGTCAGGCGGTGGACTTCGCCCACGAGTACGACTGGTTGAACCCACCCAAAGGGCTCAAAGCCCTGCGCTACAGGATGCTGGACCGGCTGGTCTATCGTCGGTGGCGGCAGATTTTGGGTGGCCGCTTGAAGTACGCGGTCTCGGGAGGCGCGGCCCTGCGGGCCCAGCTGGCGCATTTCTTCGCCGCCGCGAGCATCTACTTCCTGGAGGGCTACGGCCTGACGGAGACCAGTCCCGTCATCACTGTGAACCGATACGACCGACCCCGGCCCGGTACCGCGGGACAGCCCATCCCGGGCGTTGAGGTGTCCATCGCGGAAGACGGCGAAATCCTCACCCGCGGTCCCCACGTGATGAAGGGCTACTACAAGAACCCCGAAGCCACACGTGAGGTCATCGACGAAGAAGGATGGTTCCACACCGGGGACGTGGGCGAACTGGATGAGGACTGCTACCTGCGCATCACCGACCGCAAGAAGCACCTTTTCAAACTCTCCACGGGCAAGTACGTGTCTCCCCAGCCCCTGGAAGACGAGCTTCGCCGCTCCGCCCTCATTGACCAGGCCGTGGTGGTGGGCGAAGCGCGGAAGTTCACCGCCGCGCTCCTCTTCGCCAGCGAGGAAGGGGTGCGTCTGGCCGCCCAACAACTGGGCGTCGACCCCAAAAAGCCGCTCCTGGACCTGCTGCGAGATACGGACATCCAGCGCCTGTTTCGTGAAGTCGTGGCGGAAATCAATCAATCCCAACCCCGCTGGATGCGTATCCGCCGGGTGGCCCTGGTCCCCCGCACCCTCACCATGGAGAACGCGCTCCTCACCCCAACCCTCAAGGTGCGTCGGGCCAAAGTGCGGGAAACCTTCGGGGACGTCATCGAGGCTTTGTACCAGACACCCCCGGGAACCGGCGAATGGGTCATCCTGGACGTGGAGCCTCCTGGGTAAAGCGCTCCACGGCTCAGGACCTTGAGGGTGCACGCAAATGTTGCCGAAGTGGGAGAAAAGATGGTGCCGCTTTGGAAAGGCACCCAACGTTTCGCACAGGTCTGTCCGGGACCCCGGATGAAGAGAGAGA
>WFUL01000027.1 GCA_015484985.1 Anaerolineales bacterium
AGGCGTCCAGTACCGCGTCGCTGATCTGGTCGCAAATCTTATCCGGGTGACCTTCCGTCACGGATTCCGACGTGAACAGACTGCTTGAGGAATGGAGAAAATCCAGGGCCATGGGCACCACCTCCTTGGGATGGGGATGAAAAAATCGGCCTACCTTATATCACGGGGTGCTGGGGGATGCAAGAGAAATCCCTTGATTGTTTCAACAACAAGAGTTTTGTCATCCTGTGCCCCCACAGAAAAACGGGCGGAGCCGCCTGGGCGGACCCCGCCCGTCGTTGCTCGGGTAGGCATGTCAGGAGTCCCAGTACTTCTTGATCAAGGGACGTAGGCGTTCCACCACCTCGGGCGGCACCACGTCCTTGCGGGTGACCAGGGCATCGCCCAGGGCCCGTCGGCAGTCGCATTCCACGATGGGCTGAAACTCCCGGGCCAGGTTGCGGATGGCTTCCTGGACGATGGCAGTGTTCCGTATCAGGGTTTGGATGACCATTTCCGCGGTCACCGGTTCCTCCCGTAGGTGCCAGACGTCGTAGTCCGTGATATGGGCCAGGACGGCGTAGCACATTTCGGCTTCCCGGGCCAAGAAGGCCTCGGGGGAAGTGGTCATACCGATGATGTCCATACCCCAGGCCCGGAAGGTATGGGATTCGGCCCGGGTGGAGAACCGAGGCCCCTCAATAGTAATGAACGAGCCACCGCGATGGACGGTGGCGCTGGTTCCCTTTACGGCTCGATAAAGTTGGGCGGACAGGTTGGGGCAGAAGGGGTCGGCCACGCTTACATGGGCCACCAGGCCGCCTTCGAAGAAGGTGCGCTTGCGATTTTTGGTGAAGTCAAAGAGCTGGTCGGGGATGACGATGTGGCCGGGGGCGAAGTCTTCCCGCAACGACCCACATGCATTGACACTGATGACCGTATCCACGCCCAGCATCTTAAGGGCAAAGATGTTGGCCCGGTAATTGACCTCAGTAGGAGAATAGCGGTGTCCAATGCCGTGGCGAGCCAGAAATGCGATACGCTGTCCTTCCAAGGTGCCCACCACAATGGGTGCGCTGGGTTTGCCAAAGGGGGTGTCCAAATCGTGGGTTTCTACGTCGGTCAGGCCTTCCATTTGGTACAATCCAGAACCACCGATGACGGCAAAGGCCGGTCGCGGGTACATGATGGACTCCTCCTTCTGCGCAAAGGATACTTCTATTGTACCGCGGAAACGGCCGAACTTGGGCAAAGGAGAATGCGGTTATGATTCCCGAACCCTTGCGAGTGTCTCTGGTGCAGGCTGCACAGGAAGCCCGGAAGCACGCTTATGCCGGCTATTCGGGATACCGGGTAGGTGCGGCAGTCCTTACGGAAGAAGGGCTTATTTTCACTGGTGCCAACGTGGAGAACGCGGTGTATCCCTTGGGGCTATGTGCGGAACGGGTCGCGGTGTTCAAAGCGGTATCGGAAGGGTACCGGACCTTTCGTGCCCTGGCCGTGGTCACGGCCAATGCCGGCGCGCCTTGTGGATCTTGCCGCCAGGTGCTCTGGGAATTCGCGCCCGATGCGCTGATCATCGTCGCGGATCCTCAGGGTCATATCCATTGGGAAACTCCCCTCCGGGAACTGCTGCCTCGACCTTTTGGTGCGGTGGATTTGACGGATGGACCATGACGTGTTGTAATGACTTTGTTGGAGGATAGGAGGAGGGGAGCGCCATGCGCATCATGGTCTTTTCCGACGTGCACGGCAACCTTACCGCGCTGGAAGCCGTGCTGCAACATGCCGGTAAGGTCGATGCGTATTGGTGCTTGGGGGACCTGGTAGGGTATGGGCCGGACCCGGAAGCTTGTGTCGCCCGCATTCGCTCCCTCCCCAATCTGGTGTGTTTACAGGGCAACCACGATGCCGCGGTCACAGGATTGCTGCCCGCGGCTTGGTTCAATGCCGATGCCCGTTCTTCCCTGGAGTGGACCCGTAAACAACTCTCCTCCGGAGCTATGAAGTTCCTCCGTCAACTTTCGCCCCTGCAGATTCTTCCTCAATGGGACGTAACTCTGGTGCATGGCTCGGTGCTTTCGCCCCTGGAGGAGTACCTGACCTCCGGAGAACGGGCACGGGCTTCATTGGAAGAATTGCGTACCACATGGGGATGTTTTGGGCATACTCATGTTCCTGCTGCGTTTATGTACGAACAGGGTCGGGTCACCATGTGGATTCCCCAAGGTGCACGGGTTTCCTGCAAGGTCCCTCCACGCAGTCTGTTCAATCCAGGCTCCGTGGGCCAGCCGCGCGATGGGGATCCCCGGGCTTCATACGCCATCTACGACACGGATACGCAAACTTGGACCTGGTATCGCGTCCCATACCGTATTAAGGAGGTGCAGGACCGTATTTGGGAAGCCGGTCTGCCCCCGCGACATGCCATCCGGTTGGCCTATGGAAGGTGAAGACGAGGAAGATGAAGGTGAGAAGACAATGTGGGCGCCACTGCCCACACTGTCTTCTCACCTAAACCCGCATTTCTCAAAGGCCGAAAATGCCTTATACTTAAAAGCGGCCGACCGGGTCGGTCAGGTGGTCGCTCCGCGGGGAAGGCCGCGGAGAGGAAAGTCCGCCCTCCGCAGGGC
>WFUL01000028.1 GCA_015484985.1 Anaerolineales bacterium
CCATCGTGGATGCCGGCCGAGAGGTTGTGGAGAGCAACGAGAATAACAACGAACGCCGTCGAACGCTCCAGATTGTCCAGGGTGACACTCAGGGCCCGGCCATCCAGGCCACCCGCTCGGCCGATTCCATCAAATGGCCTGAGGGTTGTGTGCCGAATAAGGTCACCATACTCGCCCAGGTGACCGACCCTTCGGGTGTGGATTGGGTACAGTTGTACTATCGCGTGGTCCACGGACAGCGTGTGGGGCAGTGGCGTACGCTGTACTTCATGTTGGTGATAGGTACCGGGCAGTACAAAGTGGTCCTGGATGCCAACGCCTTGGCGGACAGCCTGAACCCACCGGTGAAGGGTTCCACTCCGGGTGTGGTGCAGTACTTCATCATTGCCGCCGACAACCTGGGGAACCAGACCAAACAGCAACAGCCCGATTTGCCGGTGTACTATTGCATTCCGTAGCCGTGCAAAGAAAATTGATGGGGCGGCCATGCCGCCCCATCAATTTATTTCTTTTTCCCAATTCGAGTGATGGACACACGTTCTGCAAATGCGCCATGGGTATTACCGACTTCCGCGAAGCGAGGACATGCGTTCCAAAAGGCGCTGGCAGCGACGGACTTCTGCAGGGTGCTCCAGGCGTTGCCACAAGTACAGGGCATAATCCGCGTACTCTCGGGCTTGCTGGTGGCGCCCAAGACGCCATGCTACTCGGGCAGCATGTCGGTAGTAATCGGCCAGCCCCGCGGGTGCTTCCATCTCCCGCCATAAGTCGTAGGATTGGTACAGGGCGTCTTCCGCCCGGGTCAGGTTCCCCTGGGCCATCCACAGTTCGGTACCATCGGCCAACACGTGGGCCAGGTTGAGGTGGTCTTCCGCGGCTCGCAAGTATCGTATGGCCTGCTCCAGATGGGGTTCGGCCTCGGCCTTCTGTTCGCTCCAGGCAATCAAAAACAGGAAGTAGTGCGTCAGCCCCAATTGTTTCGGTTGGTCTTTGGGGCACTGTTCCAGGGCCTGCTGTCCCCACATGCGGGCCGTGGTCAGGCGATGCAGACGCCAGGATGCGAGCAGGAGCAAACGGGCCGTCTTCACCCGCATCAGCGCATCGGATTCCGGGCCGAGATGATGCCAAACGTGGAGGGCCGTTCGGTACGCCGTCTCCCAATGCCCCTGGTTCCAAAGCAGGGCGGCCTGTTGTAGTAGAAGCACGGGGCCTTCATGGAAGACATGGCGGAGGGTGCCGTATTGCTGCAGCACCGCCTGCGCCTGGGCCCACTGTCCAGCCGCGCACCAGGCCGAGGCCAGGTAATCCATCAACAAGGGATACCGTTCTCCCAGTTGAGGCCAGAGTTCGGTCACCTTTTGGAGGGTGCGTGCCCATGTATGCACCCAACCGGCGTGCATAAAGGGTCCATGGGCGGCCTGAATCACCTGCCATAATGCCTCAGGCTCCCGGCGCTGACGGGCGGCGAGCAAGAGCGCCTGACGGATATGGGCCTGGTATTGGGTCAGGAAGGTCAAATCCCTGGCGTGTTGCTGCAGGCGCTGCCGCCATGCGTCCAGCAGGGGGCGAACAGAAAAAGAACGGGTGAAAGGAGGTGTTGCTTCACCCATGATTCGAGCCCAGGGTTGGAGTTTCAGCAAGATACGTGTAAGTCAACCGGTGTACCACATACCGGGGTGGGGGTCGGGGGTCGAAATCCAAAAGGCCCATGTACACCAATCGGTACAGTGCGTCATCCAGGGCCGTATGCGGTAACCGGGTCACGTCTTGCAGGTCTTGATAGGTGGCCCCTTCGGGGGCAAAGTACGGCATGGCTTGCAATACGGCGAACGCGTGCTCGGGAAGCTGCTCCACCAAAGGGTGGTAGATATGGGCGAATAATTTTTCGTCGACCAATCGGGGGAGGTCGCGCAGGTGTTCGCATACTTTGTTCACCGGAAAGTAGGCCAGATGGGCGACGGCCAGCTTCAGGGCCAGGGGATTGCCACCCAGGCGAGCGTAAATCATCTCCAACACCTGGGAAGAGAGGCGCGGCAGTCCCCGCTGGCGGGCCTCATATCGTAACAGGGCCAGGGCGGGCTTTCGTTTCAGTTCTTTGAGGGGAAGGTGGGCACCTATAGGGTGAGGCAGACGATACCGGGTCGTGATGAGAAACCGGGTTTGGGCGGAAGGAGGAGGAAGCAGGGAAATCAGTTGATGTATGGTGGCAGGAAGCAGGTCATCCCACACCACAAGATAGGCCCCCTGGGCCAGTTGAATGCGGAGTTCCACAATGCGTTGCGGGGGTGGACGTCGTGCAAGGTGAGACCAGCCCATCTGCCAGGCCAGCCGTTCGATGAGGTCGTGCGCATTCAGGGGTTGTTGGACTTCCTCCCAGGTCGGGTGGTGGGCATAGGCCGAGAGCCAGGCCACGTCGTCCCAATGATGCAACGACCGATGAACAAAGGCGTGGGCCAGGGTGGTCTTCCCCAACCCCCCCAAACCTTCCAGGAAGACGATACGCGGACCGTCGGGGGCCAGGAGCCAGGTTTCCAGTCGTTTGAGCCAGGCGTCCACACCGAAAAGGCGGGTATAGGTGGCCGGGGGAAGATGGCGCATCTTAAAGGCCAGGGCCTTCTGGATTTGAGCTTTCTCCTCCTGTTCCAAAAGCCATAAGTAGTGGGCCAAGAGGTGGATGGCTTTCCGTTGCCAGACATATAGGGTGCTATCCGCGATGTTCCATTGTCCGGCCAGGTCCTTAACGGGAGTGCGCTGCCAGTAGCGCCGCCATAACAATTCGGCCTCGCGCGGCGACTCCTCTTGCATGCGTTCCAGGGCTCGTTCCAGGGCGAGGTGGAGGCGACCTTGCGTCTTCCGGTTCAAGGTGGGAAGGAACCGGCTTAAGGCATACCAGGGCCCCTTCTTCTTGCGGGCTCGTAAGACCACATGCAAAGCCGTAACCAGTCCCCCGGGAACCGACGCCGGAAGCTCGTCCATGTCTACCTCCGGATCGATATCCAAACTAAAGTGTACCATTGGGGGACGAGGGAAATCGAAGAAAGAGGGGTTTTCATATACCTCGTCAGGCAAATATGAGATTTGACATGTAAGGTCATTTGTTCCCCAAAACAAAGACGTTTTCGTCGGAACACATAGGTCTGATCGGGTACGGGACTCAAATTCGCCGACGGCGGTCGGCGGACGGCCGTCAGCCCTTTCCTGCAGTCCAGGACCTGGTCAGGCCTGTGCGAAACACTGGGTGCCCTTTCCCAAGGAGCAAACCCTTTTCCCTCCCATTTTCGGCAACTTTTGAGGGCATCCCGGGGGGTGTCAGATTGTTGAGGAATGGATGTTATGTTTCGGCTTCCCCCGGAGTGCTTGAAGAATCAATTGGACCCGTGCTTCCATTTTGGCCCGGTCCTTTTCCTCGGCGAAGAAGGACAGCAGGTCCTCGGCCCGGAGAGAAAATCCGGTCGCGGACTGGCCCTGAAGTCGCTCTGCGGCGACGTCGGCCAGGGCCAAAAGCTTGCGGCATCGGCGGCTGGCGGTGAAGACCACATCTGCCAGGCGCCCCTCTTCTACTCGGGCGAAGAAGGCGACCCGATGGCCGCCTGCCTGGGCTTCCGTGCCCAGGGGCTGGTAGCCCTCCGGCGGGGCATCCACCCAGTGTTTCAGACCCTGGCGATGGTAATCGGCGACTTTCATGACGTCCCCTCCTCTTCTTCAGTGCCAGGGGAGCGACGCGTACGGCCTTCTTGCGTGTGAGGCTTTTGCGAAGATGGGAGACGCAAGCGGCGGACCAGGTGGCGCAGTAAGCCCAGCAAGACATAACTCCCAAACAGGACGGCCAGGAAAGGGCGGGGATGGAAAATCAAGAGGATGCCCGCGACGGCCAGTCCCAACAGATGTAGAGGTCCCAAGACAGCGGCCATTCGTCGGTAGAGGTACTGCATGTGGGGAAAAGGGACCCGGCTAATCATCAGCACACCCAGGGCGCAGGGCAGCACGGCCACGATGATGAATGCCGGCAAGGATAACGGGGGTTGGAGGACAGCAAGCACGCCGACCAGCACGCCCGCGGCGGCCGGGGAGGGTAAGCCCTGGAAGTAGGTTTTGTCTGAGGGAGCGTTCAGACCGTATACGTTGAAACGGGCCAGGCGCAAGGCCGTGGCGGTCATGTAAGCCGCGCCGCTTACCCATCCCCATTCGTTCAGGGGTGCCAGCGCATAGCGGTAGGCCAGAAAGGCCGGCGCCACGCCAAAGGTCAGGAAATCGGCCAGGGAATCGTATTCAATCCCGAAAGGGGTGGCAATCCCCAACCGTTGGGCGGTGAACCCGTCCAGTACGTCCATAATCATGCCCAGGTAGATGCACATCCCTGCCCACAAGAATTCCCCCTGGAGCGCGAAGTACAGCGAAGCCGCACCACTCAATAGATTTCCCGTGGTCAACAAATTGGGAAGAAAACTCCAATCGTTGCGTCGGGCGGCCTTCTTCATGGTTCGTCCAGCAAGGCCAGAGGAGTTTCACCGGCCCGTACTTTTTGGCCCTTTGCCGTAAGTATACGGGCCTCTGGCGGAAGAAAGAGTTCGACTCGTGAGCCAAAGCGAATCATACCAAAGCGCTGTCCGCAGGCTAAGGTCTGCCCGGGTTCGACCCAAGGGACGGTGCGGCGGGCCATGAGGCCGGCAATCTGCACCATGAGGAAGCGGCGGCCCTGTTGGTCTTCCAGGAAATACAGGCGGCGCTCGTTTTGGGTCAGGGTCTCCTCCTGATAGGCGGGCAGAAACCGCCCCGGCTCGTGGCGAATTTCCACTATTCGGGCGGTGACGGGCATCCGGTTCACATGCACATCGGCCACGCTCATGAAGATGCCGATGCGCCAGGCCCGGTCCGTCTGGAGCCACAGGGGTTCTTCTTCCTGCTGCAGGGTGACGATTTTTCCGTCGGCCGGGGCCAGAACGAAACCACTACAGGGGCTGGGCGGGTAACGCTCAGGGTCCCGGAAGAAGAAGGCCGCGCCCAAAGCGGCCACCAGCGCGAGGGTTCCTGTGGTCCGACGCCGCAGGGCATAGGCCAGTGCGGCCACAGTCAACGCGCCCCCGACCCAGGGCCATCCTTCGGGGTGGATACGCATGGGTGACGGCTCCTTTGTGTTCGTGTGATTCCTCATTGTAACTCAATTATGGCTCGGGATTCGTATATGGCTATGGGATAGGCCGCCACCATTCCGGCGGTTCCCACTCTTCTCGGAGCACGGCCATGATGAGGCTGTCGTGGTAGCGTCCATTCAGATAGCGGGCCTGGCGACGGCGACCTTCCAGGCGGAACCCGGCCTTTTCATACGCCCGTCGTGCCCGGTGGTTGAAGTCGTAGACCTCCAGTTGCACCCGGTTCAGGTTGAGCAGGGTGAAGGCAATGGCCACCATGGCCTGGACGGCTTCGGTGCCATATCCCTGGTTCCAGTAGGTCTTTTCGCCAATGACGATGCCCAGTTCGGCCCAACGATTGAGCCAGTCGATGCGGTGGAAACTCGTGTTGCCGATGAGCACCCAGCCCTGCTCCTCTCGGACTTCAATGCCCAAGGGTCGTTCCCATTGGGCCCGGGCCCGAATCCGCTGAAACCATTCCTCTTCGTCCTCTATGGAAAGCGGCCATACGTTGGCCAGGTGTTGGGTAACCTCGGGATCGTTGAACCAGCGCACGAAGATGGGCAGGTCCTCCCGGGTGATGGCTCGCAAACGCAGGCGAGGCGTGGTGAACATGGGGAACCTCCGTGTTAATCGTCGGTCGTCGTTCGTCGGTCGTGGGTTGTTGGTCGTCCGTTGTGGGTTGTTTCTGGGTTCGTGGCTGGCGGTCGACGGCCAACGATAATCCGCATGTACGCCTCTTCCAGGTCGGGCAGGTCTTTTTCCAGGGATTCGAGCAGTGCGCCCAGGTCGCGCAGGTCGTCCAGCAGGCGGTAGAGGGAGGCCGCGTCGGGCAGGGTGACCCGGATGTGGGCCGTGCCGTTGACCAGGGCCTCCACTTTGGCCTGCCACCGGGCCGCGAGGGCATCCAACACCTTGGGGTCCGGCAGGCGCACCGTGAGGCGATACCCGCGGACATCGAAGAGGCGGCGCAGGCCTTCCGGCGTGTCCTGGGTGACGATGCGCCCGTTCTGGATGATGATGACCCGATGGGCCAGGGCTTCCACCACGTCCATCTGGTGCGAGGTGAGCAGGATGGTCTTGCCCTCTTCCTGCGCCAGTTGGCGGATGAGGGCGACCATCTCCCGCTTGGCTTCCACGTCCAGGCCCAGGGTGGGTTCGTCCAGGACGAGCAGCGGCGTGTGGCGGGCCAAGGCCGCAGCCAGGGCCACCTTTTGCTGCTGCCCACGGGAGAGCTGTCGGGCTTCCCGGTTCAGGTCCTCCAGGCCGAAGAAGGCCATCCAGCGGTCGATGATGCGCCGGGCCTCCCGCGGGGGCACGCCCGCGTAGGCGGCGAAGATTTCCAGGTTCTGGCGCGGGGTCAGGCGCCAGTAGATGTTGCGGTTTCCTTCCAGCACCGCGGCCACGTGGCGGTACAGATGCGGCAGGTCCTTGTGGTCGCGACCGTAGACCCGGACCCGGCCCGCGGTAGGCCGAATGAGGTTGAGGATGGACTTGACCGTGGTGGTCTTTCCCGCACCGTTGGGGCCCAAGAGGGCGACGATTTCACCCTCCCGCACGGCAAAGGAAACGTCCTTGACGGCTTCCACCGGGGGACGGCCGGGATACACCTTGTGCAGGCCTTCCACTTCCAGGACGAAGGTCATGATGGCTTCCTCCGTTTAGTAGTGTCCCAGCAGCCCCCGTTCCCGGGCCGCGGTCTCCAATCGGTGGTACACCATGAGCCCCAGCATCAGGTACAGGACGGCCTGGGCCAGCAGGATGGCCCAGAGATGGGGCGGAAATTCCCACAGACGGGTCCCTTCCTGGGCGTGCTGCAATAACATGCGTACGCCCAGGGCAAAGGGGAACACGTTGAGTCCGGGGTAACGGTCCACGGGAAGCATTTGGAGGGGGACAATGAGGAACTGCACGATGGTGAAGACGCTCTGGATGTTCTTGTACCGCATGGCCAGGCCGGCCAGCATGTAGCCCAGGCCGAATCCCGGCAGCAAGGTCAGGATGTAGAGGGTGAGGGTGGTCAGGGGCTCCAGAGCCAGCCAGTGCCCGCTGATGGCCATGAAGGCCAGGAGCATGAGCAGGTTGAGCACCGTGTCGGTGACGAAGCTGGCGGCGGCTTCCACGGCCAGGACCCGATGAAGGCGCCAGGGGGTCATGAACAGTTGTTCCAGCAGGCCTTGTTGGGCGTAGGTGGTGATGTTCCAGGTGAACTGGCTCAGGCTCAGGATAAGGCCCACCCAAATCCAGTAACCCAGGATGAGGGCTTCGAGGGTCTCCCCCAGGCGCTGGGGCGTGGCCACCCATCGGGAGCCGAAGTAGAGGAAGGCGAAGAACAACACCAGAGTGAAGATCTGCACCACGGTGTTGAACCCGTAACTGCGCATGATGCGCAGCTGCTTCTTGAGAACGGCGATGAACAGGTAGACCAGGGACATGGTTCCGCTCCTGTAGGCGCCGGCAGGGAGGAGGTCACTCCAGGTAAATTTCCACCCGGTCGCCGTCTTCCTCGTCCACCACTTCCACGATACGGCCGCTCTCGCCTTCCGCGATGGCTTCCTCCAGGGCGGCCATGATTTCCTCGGTGGCGGCTTCATCCATCCCGCCGTAGCGCTCGGCCACCTTCAGGGCCACCTTGACCAGGCGCACGGGCAGGTTCACGTTCACCCGGGTGCCGTCGCCTTCGGTGATGCGGATGCGCAACCATCGGGGTGCGGCGCCAGTGCCGGTTTGGGGCTTCTCCCGTGCTTTCGAGGTCTTCAGCGCTTCCAGGAGGCGAGCCGCGTCTTCCGGGGATATCTTGCCGTCTTCCACCATCTTGAGGATGCGCAGGCGTTCGTCGGGAACCGTCATGGGAAAACCTCCTCAGATAAAGAGTCTCAATCTTTGCGGCTGTTCCAGGTGATGGCCACAGGGCCGCGGTGGTCCACCACTCGGTGTCGGGGGCCGAGGGTGAGATGAAACCGGGACCGGTCGGAGGGGTCCACCACGTCCACCGTCAGGGCTTCTTCCTGCAGGACTGCGCGCATCTCCTGCCAGGGTAGGTCCCTCAGGTTCATGGACCGGGTGCGACCATGGGTCATGATGTTGATGCGACCGGCCAGCCGTAGCAGGCTCAAGGGAACCGGGAAGGTGAGGGCGAACGTGTGGTCCGGCTCGTCCACTTCCACCCGCATCCAGACCCGGTCCACCCACCAGCCCCAGGCGGCCAGAACCAGGAGCAGGCCCAGGGGGAAGAGGGCGGCCAAGCACGCGAGGCCCAGGGCGGCCACGGTCCCCACCAGGGTGACGGCCACGGCGAACACCGTCACCACCAGGGTCAGCGCCAGGGCCCCCAGTCCCAGAAGGGTTTTTCCCAAGATTGTCAGCCAGCGTGTTCCGCGGGAGCGCGCCATGGTAGGTTTCCTCCTTCACCCCGAAAGGGAGATACCGGTAAGGCGTTTCAGGGTGGCCCACACGACGCCGATGAGCATGACCACCCACAGAAAGGCCGCGATGGCCCACCAGTTGAGGAAGAAGACCAGCACGTAGGCGAAGGCCAGCAGGTAATCCAGGGCCTGGCGCCATCCCTGGGCCCCCCGGTGAAGGTCCCAGACCACCAGGAGCAGGACCGCGGCGAGCACACCCAAACCGGCCAGCCATCCCGGCACGAAGGGCAGGGGCAGCACCAGGATGCCGCATCCGCCGGCCAGCAGGGGAAGTGGGTAGGAGCGTTGGAGCTGCCCGGCCCACATGAGCACCCAGCCGTAGACCCGGTCCTCCACGTTCAGCAGGTACGTGATGGTGGTCTTCCCGCCGGGGGACAGGGGAATGCGGCGGGCGTCCCGTTCTACCAGCAGGAGGCTCCCCTGGGGCATATGGGCCACCACGTAGCGGGTCGCCTTCCGGTCCAGGGGATTGGTCACCGTGGCCTTGACCGGGACCACCTGGTCCGCCAGAGTGGCCACGGGGAAGCAGCGGACCGAAGTCCAGGTGCGCTCCCGGGGGAACTTGGCGCTAAACAGCCGGGTTTCAATCTGGGCCCAAAGGAGGAAGCCCAGGAAAGCCAGGGCCAGACCGGCGCCCACGAGGTACGCCAGGTCGGCGGCCCGGGAAACCGGCCGCACCGTCGCGTTGGGCCTCACGGAGAGGGAGGTCGTGGAAGAATTCATGCTTCGTCCTCCAGCGCGTTGAGGAGTTGTTCGGCTTGTTCCACGGTTATCTTACCTTCGGCCAACATCCGCAACACCCGCATTCGGGCTTCGCGGATGTCCGGAGAGGGGCTGGCGGTCCGGCGAACTCGCGGGGTCGCCCGTCGGACCCGACCGAAGCCCCGGAACACGCGCGCCATACGGGTGAGCCATTCGACCCCCGTGGGGATGTCGGCGGCCCATTCCGTCGGGCCCTGGGGTCCGATGTACACCCGCCCCTGCACCTCAAGGTCGAGCATCAGGGCCTGTTCGGGGTCCTCAGCCTGCCACATCGCGACGGACCGCCCGCCTCCCGCGAGGGTCTCGGTCGAGGTGGGGGCCGAGGCCATATCCACCTGGATGCCTTGCGTGGCCTGCACCCGACCGTGCAACGGCACGTCCGCGGGAACGCGAATCACCACCGGACCCTTCACCCGAAGCACGATGCGACGCCCGCGGGGCGCGTCGTCCTCGATGCGCACCGGACCGCGCACGTTCTCCCCTCTCAGTTCCCTGGGGCACGGTTCCACGCGCAGGGGGCCATGGACGTTTTGCAAATGCGCTTCGTCCTGCACGCCTTGCAGTACGACGGGACCGTTCAGCGTCTCGCCGCGTAGCACCTGGACTGCTTCCGCTTTAAACGGGCCGTTAATCCGTTTGACTTCCAAACCCCCTTCGGTCAGTCCCACGACCTTGCTGGGGCCATTGAACACCTCGACATGAACCCGCGCCCAGCGGGGAACCTCCACCTTGCCCGGCCCCTGGAGAATTCAGAGACCTTCCTTCTCGTCGATAGAGCCGAACCCGTGGAGTCGGGCCACGTCTCCGTCATATCCCTCGATTTTGCACGGGCCGTTGGCTTTCAAGTGCAGAGGGGTTTCGGGGGTCAGGGGAACTTTCACCGCAGGCAGCACTTCCGGAATACGCATGGTTCGACCTCCTGTCCTGTTTACGCCTTGGAGGAAGGGGATTCACCCCGCAGCAGCCGCAGGGCTTCCTCCACGGTGATGCGACCCTGGTCCAGCTGGTCCAGAATGCGACGACGTTCTTCGGGCGAGATCGACGGGCTTTCCTCCTCTTCCTCGGCCGGCTGAAAGCCCATGGCCTGAATGATGCTGCGCAGACGGTTGCGCAGGGTGGGATAGGAAAGCCCCAGTTCCTTCTCCATGCGGGAGAACTTGCCTTCGTTGCGGATGAACACCTCCAGGAAACGTAATTGCTCCGGACTCAATCGGTCGAACACCGAACGGGGCCGGGGCCGATGAAAGCGCCCATGGAATTCCGTCCCGCATGACCGGCATTCGAACCGGGTGACCACCAGTTCTCCCTGGCAGAGGGGACAGGTTTCGGGGAGTTGGGGCATGGATTTCCTCCTTGGTCATGCTTGCAAAGCCATCGTACCAGAATTTTGAAGGATGTCAAGGGAAAACTTTCGAAAATCGAAATAGCATGTTTTAGTTTTCGAAAGAGCGATGGGGGGGAAACGTTATCCTTTCAGTCGGTTGGGGAAGCCGTGGGGAGGGCGTATCGCGCCTTGCGGGTGCCTTTTCCCTATTTGCCCAGGTTCTGGTATAAGAAAGGGCTGATGGTGATGCGGCAACTCGGTTGTGGATGAGGAGGAAACATGGTCACCCTGCCCAAATACGTGTCGCTGACCTCGGGACATGCCGAGGGCATGGACGATTTGACAGCGTTCGACAACGCCCTTAAGGCCGCGGGCATTGCGGATTTGAACCTCATCAAGGTCTCGTCCATCGTGCCCCAGGGGTCCCGGCTGGTGCCCTTGCGGGAGTTCCCGGTGGGGAGCCTGGTGCCCACGGTCTACGCCCAGGCGTACAGCAACAAGCCGGGGGAAACGGTGGCCGCGGCGGTGGGTATGGGATTGAGCCCCGACGGTCGTGGGGTCATCATGGAAGGCCACGGTGTGGGAACCAAAGAAGAGATGGAGGCCCTGGTGCGCCGTCGCGTGGAGGCGGCCTTTCGGGAGCGGGGCCTGGAATTGCACGAATACTACGTGGTTTCCGCGGAACATACGGTGGAGAAGCACGGATGCGCGGTAGCCGCGGCGGTGCTTTGGGGGGACGAACTGGAGGAAATGCCCGAGCAGTGGGAGACGGAAGCCTGGACGCCGGATGTGCGCTTCAGCGTTCGGATTCGGCAACCCGTGTTCTCCATGCGTTCCCCCTACCAGCACATCAATATCGTGGACACTTTCCAGTTCGGGCGCATGTTGTGGCTGGAAGGGACGGTGCAGACCACGGAGGCCGACCACTGGGTGTACCACGAGATGTTGGTGCACGTGCCCATGTTCCTGCATCCCGAACCCAAGCGGGTGCTCATTGTGGGCGGTGGCGACGGCGGTGCACTGAGCACCGTCCTGGAGCATCCGGTGGATCGTGTGGTCATGGTGGAAATCGACCGGGCGGTGGTGCAGGCCGCGCGGGAGTACCTGCCCACCATCCACGGCGGGGCCTTCGATGACCCCCGGGTGGAACTGGTGTACCAGGACGCCTTCACGTACCTTCGGGAAGGTCACGGCCCCTTCGACGTCATGCTCATGGATACCACCGACCCGGTGGGTCCGGCCATGCGCCTCTTTACCCAGGAGTTCTACCGCCTGGTCACGGACAACCTGGCCCCGGTGGGCCTGGTGGCTGCGCAAAGCGGTTCCCCTTGGATTCAACCCGAAGTGGTCACGCGCAACTGGAAGGCCATGCGCCCCCACTTCGACCATCTGGCATTGTACCTGGCCTCGATTCCCACATATCCAGGTGGCCTATGGTCCTTCACCCTGGGCGCGCGGGGTATGGACCCGACCCAGGTGGACTGGGCTGCCCTGGAGGCCCGGTTCCAGGCCCTGGGCCGACCGACGCACTACTACACCCCCGCGGTGCACCGAGCCGCTTTCATCCTGCCACCCTTTGTACAGCGCCTGTTGAGCGTGTGACCCCGTACGAGGTGGGACGATGCTTCCTCTGGCACCTGCTCCCCTTTTCTTGAGCGCCCGGTCTGAGCACCCCCAGCCTCAGGCCCAAATCGTGGGCTTTCCTTACGAAGCTACGGCCTCCTTCCGCGGGGGAACGGCTTTCGCACCCGATGCCATCCGGACCTTTTCCGAGAGCATCGAGACCTACAGCCCTCATCAGGACCGGGACCTGGAGGACCTGGTTCTGGTGGACCGGGGGAACGTGGTCCTGGACGAGCCCTTCCGGTGGGCCGCCGAGGGGTTGGTGGAACTCCAGGCTCCCCTGTCCCGTCTTAAGGCCCAGGCCCATTTCACCCTCTTCTTGGGCGGGGAACACACCTCGACCCTGGCCTTTCTATCCCCCGAGGAGACACTGGACCCCCGTTTCTTCCTGGTGGTGCTGGACGCCCACCTGGATTTGCGACCGGCGTACCAGGGCACGGCCTATTCCCACGCTTCCTGGGCCCGGCGAGCGCTGGAGAAACTGGGTCCTTCACGCCTTCTCATTGCGGGCGCCCGGTCGGGGACCCGGGAGGAGTTCCGCTTGGCCCGGGAACAGGGGTTCTGGGTACCCACGGCCGAGGCCCTGGTGGAACGCCTGGACCGGCTGCCTCCAGGGACGCGCATCCACCTTTCCCTGGACATTGACGTCCTGGACCCGGCTCATGCGCCGGGCACGGGCAATCCTGAGCCCCTGGGCTGGTCCGTGGAGGACGTTTTGCGGGTGCTTCAGGCGTTGAAGGGGCACCGGGTGATTTCCGCCGACCTGGTGGAGTACAGCCCTCCCCACGATCCCTCCGGGCGCACCGGCGTGCTGGCAGCCTTCCTGGTGCGGGAGATGCTTCTGGCCCTTACGCCGTCGGGGTCATCGAAATGAACAGCGGGCGGCTTTTGGGGCCGCCCGCCGTTTTTTATCCGCGCGCGGGGCTCGGCAGGGGGAGCCGCTCCCGCAGGGCCTCTTCCAGGGTGGGCTGACCGATTTCCTGGATTTCGTATCGCACCTGCTGGATAGGGTGGGGGATGCGCACCAGACGGTGCAGGGAGATGGGCGTGGCCGCGAGGACCAGGTCCACCTCAGCCTGGCGCAACGTGGCCT
Organism: Anaerolineales bacterium; assembly: GCA_015484985.1. GTDB lineage: Bacteria > Chloroflexota > Anaerolineae > Anaerolineales > DRMV01 > S139-71. The sequence goes on from WFUL01000028.1 coordinate 13,357, forward strand.
CCAGTTCCCGAATCTGGGCTTCCCCATAGCCCAGAGC
>WFUL01000029.1 GCA_015484985.1 Anaerolineales bacterium
GTTTCATCGAGCCCGTGCTCAAGAAAATTGCCCAGGAGTACGCGGGAAGGCTCATCGTGGCCAAGGTGAACACCGACGAAAACCCCAAGTGGGCCATGCACTTCGGGGTGCAGGGTATCCCGACCCTGCTCTTCGTCCTGGACGGGAAAGTCGTCCATCAGCAAGTGGGCGCCCTGCCCGAAGGCGTCCTGAAGAACCTGGCGGAGCAGTTCCTCCAGGTGGCCGAAGAGCACAAGCGCCAGAAGCAGGACCAGAAGTCCGCCTGACGGGCGTGGCGACGGATTGGGAGAAACGGCTTCCATGACCACGAACGCGTCCCCCTCCGCCCCTGTTTCCCGGTCGCGCCCTCCATCCCAGGGCCGTCGGTGGTGGGTGTGGCTTCTGGCTTTACTGGGGGTTGCTCTGGTATTTGGGCTTCCCCTGTTCTTCTGTATCTCCACCTGGAGCCTGGTGGCCCGGTCATCGGGCGTCGGCGGAGGCGTCGCCACCCGGGTGTACAAGGAATACGTGCGAGGACCCCGCTTGGGTCCGGAGGTGGCGGTCCTCATGCTGCAAGGGCCCATCGTATCCTCCCGGGGAGGCACGCAAACGGTCATCGCCGCGCAAGAAGTGGAAGACGTGCTGCGGATGCTCAACGCCTCGTCCCAGGTGAAAGCCATCGTGCTGTATATCAACAGTCCGGGCGGCGGGGTCGCGCCCAGTGAGCGTATTTACCACGCCCTGCAACAGGTAGACAAACCCGTGGTGGCCTATTTCGACGACGTGGCCGCCTCGGGAGGATATTACATCGCCATGGCCGCGGAAGAAATCGTGGCCAACCCGGCCACGCTGACAGGGTCCATCGGCGTGATTGCCGTGTTTCCGTATGCGGAGAAACTCCTGGACAAAATCGGCATCGGGTTCACCATCATCAAGTCCGGACCGGCCAAGGACATGGGCGGGTTCTATCGCCAGATGACCCCCGAGGAGCGCGCCCACATGCAGGCCATTGTGGACGAGATGTACGCCCGGTTCGTCGAAGTGGTGGCCCAGGGGCGAGACATGGACCCGGAGCAGGTGCGCGCCATCGCCGACGGCCGCATTTACTCCGCGCAACAGGCCCTGGACTTGGGCCTGGTGGACGTGCTGGGATACGAGGACGACGCCATCGACCGCGCCGCGGAACGGGCCGGACTGACCCAACCACCCCGGGTGGTGCGTTACTACCCCGGTCTTTCCCCGTTGAGCCTGCTGTTCCAGGCGCGCGTCGGACCGCCCTGGGATACGCTGCTCCAACCGGGACTGTACTATCTGTGGCTTCCCTAATCCCCGAAGAGGAGGCGGTGATGACCTTACCTCATTGGTTGGCCACCTGGCTGGAACGGCCGCCCCTGGCCCAGATTCGCCGGAACCACGGCCTGGAACACGCCACGATTCACATCCTGGCGCAACGCTTCCCCGGGCGGTTCCTGGCCGGGCACTCCGATGCCGGCGGCTTCTACCTGTGGGGCGACGTTCCCCAAGAAGCGGTGGAAGCCGCGGTGCAGGAGGCCATGGCCCGCCTGCGTCAGGGTGAAGATTACCTGGCCGTTCATCCCGGGTGTGGGACCAACTACCTGACCATGGGTGCCCTGGGCGGCGTGGCCGCCATGGTGACCCTAACGGGCACCGAACGCTCATGGAAGTCCAAATGGGACCGTTTCCCCTGGCTGGTGCTCACGTTATTAGGGGCTTTCATGCTGGCCCAACCGCTGGGCAGGTGGATTCAGACCTACATCACCACCAGCAGCGATGTGGAAGGTCTGGAGGTCGTGGGCGTGCGTCGGCTTTCCCGACCGGGACGACCCATCTATCGGGTGCAAACCCAATACCAGCCCGGGCACCAAGGATGACGGAACAGAAGAAAGCGCCCCCACGCGTGTACATCTTCCACGGCGCGCACCATCTCCGCCGGCGGGAATTCGTCCAGCGGCTCATCCAACGGGCCAAAGGGAAAGGAGGACAGGAACATCTGGACCTGGTGGAGATGGACGGCGAGGACGTATCCCTCAACGACGTCCTCCAACAAGTTTTGACTTTCCCTTTCTTCGCACCCCGACGCCTGGTCATCTTGCGCCATCCCTTGCATCTGGCCACCCGGGAAAAGGAACGGGAGGCCTTCCTCCGTATGCTGGAACGGGTACCCCCGCATACCGCCCTGGTCCTGGACATTGACGAAGACCTGGCGCCGGGCCACTGGCTCCTGACCTGGGCACAAAGACAGGGCTCCCGCGTCTACCTGCGAGCCACACCGGTTCCCCGGGACCTGGGGAGCATGTTGCGCTGGATGGGCGAGGTGATGAAGGACGAAGGGGGCCAGGCCACCCCCGAAGCCCTCATGGCCCTCTACAGCCTGGTGGGCGACGACGTGCAACGGGCTTACCGGGAACTGCAAAAACTGGCCCTGTACAGCCAGGCCCTGGGCCGTCCGGTCACCGGGGAAGACGTGGAACGCCTGGCCCTGGAGGGCACGCCGCCCAATCTCTTCGAATTCGGCCACGCCCTGGCCGAGGGAAACGCCCCAAAGGCGATGAAGGTACTGCAAGAACTTCTGCAACAGGAAGACCCAAGGACCCTGTGGAACCTCCTGGTCCGGCATTTCCGCCTGCTTCTGCTGGTGCGGGAAATCCAGGAAGAAGGCGACGACCTGTACGCCTGGGCCCGGGAGGAACGCCTCCCCCAATTTGTGGTGCGCCGTCTGGCCCGCCAGGCCCGTCGCTTCTCCCTGGAGAGCCTGGAGCGGCTGTACCGACGCCTCCTGAGCCTCGAAGACCGGTTCCGGCGCTTTGAGATCACCCCGGCCGAAGCCCTGGAAGCCGTGGTGTATCTCTTCGCGCGGGTGACCCATTCATGACGGGACCGACTGCAGGTTATCGCATCACCGACTGGGATGCATGGGAACGCCCCCGGGAGCGATTGGAGCGTCTGGGGCCGGAGAGCCTGAGCACGGCCGAACTCCTGGCCATCCTTTTGCGCACCGGCTCCCGGGGAGAGCACGCGGTGGCCCTGGCCCGACGCCTGCTGCGGGAATTTGGCGGCCTGACGGGCTTAATGCGGGCTCCCTTCCCTCAACTGAAGGCCGTGCGGGGGATGGGAACGGCCAAGGCCGCCCAAATCAAAGCCGCGCTGGAACTGGCCCGTCGCCTCAAATGGGAAACCCCCGAACGCCCCCGCATCCAAAGCCCCCAGGATGCGGCCAACTTGTTCATGGACGAGATGGCCGCCCTGGAGCAAGAAGCCCTGCGGGTGGTCCTGCTGGACACCCGCCACCAGGTCTTGGGCGTGCACGAGGTGGTGCGGGGGTCGGTGAACCAGGTGCAGGTCCGGGTCGGCGAGGTCTTCCGCGAAGCCGTGCGGGCGAATGCGCCGGCCATTTTGCTCATGCATAACCATCCCAGCGGGGACCCCTCTCCCAGCCCCGAAGACGTGGCCCTGACCCAGGACGTGGTGGCCGCGGGACGCATCCTCAACATCCGGGTGCTGGACCACATCGTTTTCGGACACGGCCGCTTCGTCTCCCTGCGGGCCCGGGGATTGGTGACCTTCGACGGGTGAGGCGCGTCCCCGTGCACTTCCCGAAACCCTGAGGCTCGGCCCATCCCCAGCCCCGAGGAGCAGGATGGCGATGTCGCAACCCCTGCCCCTCTGGCGACGGCTTCCGGCCCTCTTCTTCTCCCTGGCCTGGATGCTCGGCATGGTGGTGGCGGCCTGGTGGCCCCGGCCCTGGACCGTGTGGTTGGCCGTGGCCGGTTGTGGAGGTGTTTGGCTGGGGGTGACCGCGCGCCTTCGGGGGTCCCAAAGGACAACGTGGACCTGGATGCAGGCATGGGGACCCCTGGTGGGTTGGACGCTCCTCTTCGCCGGACTGGGCGCGGCGCGCTGGGCCTGGGCCCACCGTCCCGACCCCCTGGTGGACGCGCTGCGCACCCGCGCCCAGGAGGAAGCCTACGTCCGGGTGGTGGGCCGCGTGGCACGCCCTCCACGCTGGAAAGGGGACCGTCTGCAGGTCGTGGTGGCCCTGCGTTACTTGCGGGAACCCCCCGAAGATGAAGCCCAACCCGTGCGGGGTCGCGTGCTCGCGTCCTGGCCGCGAGAAAAGGCCCCCGACCTGGCCTACGGCGACGTGGTGACCTTGCGCGGGCGCTTGCAAACGCCTCCAGTGTGGGGGACCTTCGATTATCGGGCCTACCTGGCCCGACGGGGCGTTTATGCGCTGATGTACGCGCCCCGGGCAGGCGTGCTGGAACGAAATCGCGGCGCGCTCCTCCTGACCTGGATTTACCGCTTGCGAGCACGGGCGCACCATTTGCTTCGCCAACTGTGGCCCGACCCCGAAGCGGGCTTCTTCGCCGGCGTGCTCCTGGGCCTGGACGACGACATTCCGGACCATGTGTACGACGCCTTTCGAGACACGGGCACGGCCCACGTCATCGTCATCAGCGGCTTCAACATCGCTGTGTTGGCCGCCCTGGGCCTGAACGTCCTGGGGCGCTTCATGCGTTGGGAACGGGCGGCCCTGCTCACCGTGGGGCTCATCGGCGGGTACACGGTGTTGGTGGGCGCGGACCCCGCGGTGGTCCGGGCGGCCATCATGGGCGGTCTGGGCCTGTTGGCCCGGTATTTGGGCCGACGCCAGCACGGCCTGACCACTCTGGCCGTCTCCGCCGGGTTGATGGCCGCGGTCTGGCCCGATGTGCTCTGGGACGTGGCCTTTCAACTCTCCTTTGCCGCGACCCTGGGCCTCATCCTGTATGGTCAGGTACTGGTCGAGGGCTTCGAAAGGTGGGTGGCCCGATGGTTACCCCAGAACTGGGCCCGGCGTATCAGCGGTCCGGTGGGAGAATTCTTCTTGCTCACCCTGGCGGCTCAGTGGGCCACCCTGCCTGTGGTGGTCTGGCACTTTCGGCGGATTTCCCTCATCTCCCCGGTGGCCAATCTTCTGGTGTTGCCAGCACAAACGCCCCTCATGGTCATAGGCGGTCTGGCCTTGGTGGTGAGCGGAATCTGGAGACCTCTGGGAGAAGTTCTGGCCTGGATGGCCTGGCCCTGGGCCGCATACACCATCCGGGTAGCCGAAACCCTGGCCCGGGTCCCCTGGGCGTCGGTGGCCGTGGAACGAACCTGGGTGCTGCTCATCCATGGAGGGTTGTGGGTATGGCTGGAAGGACGCCGATTCTGGCCCCGCCTCCCGGTTTCCCTGCCTGCCCCCTCCCGGTGGGCCTGGATTGCCGGTCTGTGGGCGCTGAACGCCGTTCTCTGGAACCGGGTGGTTCACCGGCCCGACGGGCGGCTGCACCTGTGGATGTATCCATCGGCCTCCTCCTACGCCCTCTTGATACGTACACCCGGTGGACGTTACCTGCTGGTCAACGGCGGCGTGGAGGGGCCTCGGCTCACCGACGCCCTGGGACGACGTCTGGGAGAACAGCACACCCTGGATTGGTGGATTGTGGCCTCGGTGGAAGAAGCAGATGTCACGGGCCTGCTGGCCGCGTGGGACCGTTATCCACCCCAACGGGTGCTCTGGCTCCCTCGGGGGCCGGGAAGTTATGCCGCGCGACGACTCCGACGGTGGTTGACCAAGGCCCGGACGCCGATTGACACCCTCTCGCCGGGAGGTTGGCTGGATTTGGGTGCAGGCGGCCGATTGGAGGTCCACGCCACCACAGATGGGGGAAGCGCATTGCGTCTGAGTTGGCAACGCTTCACCCTGCCGCTACGTTTCGGGGACGTCCCGAACCCCGAGGCCAGGGATACCGCGGCAAAACCGGAGGTGCCCTTTCCCCTCCACGCGCTTCCCGGGCTCACAGAAAGCATCTCCACCCGGGCCGGCCCCATCACCGAAATTCATCTCGTCACGGACGGCCGGGAGGTCTGGTTGACGGTCCATTCACCATAAGTCCGAGAACGCACAGAGGCCTGAGGGTTGTGTATCATTTTTTGTGTAAGCAATGAGAACTTAAATTTCAACCTCCCGGGACAGGGAACGTATCCCCATCACCAGGAGGTGACCCCATGAAACAGCAAACCCTCTCGCCCGATATTTTACCCGAAATCCTGCGGGAGA
>WFUL01000030.1 GCA_015484985.1 Anaerolineales bacterium
CCACGACGTCGGTAGGCCCCACCTCGCCAAAGTCGTAGAAGGCCTCCGGCAGGGCAACGCGCGGCTGCGGACCGTCTTCCGGCAGGAAGGGGATGCGGTCCAGCTGAGGACCATCCATTTCATGCACCGCAAATAACTCCTCGCCATAGACCACGTCTTCGGGATGGACCTCCAAGGCCGCGTTGATCTTTCCGTCACGGCGAGACAACATCCCACCAATGACCAACAAGATCACGCCCAAACCGGCAAACACCAATGCCTGTTGCTTCATCCGACGCTCCCGTTGTCGTCGAGAGGTTGAAGGTCGCTTCTTCTTACCCATGGTTCCACTCCTTACGCTGAAATTAGACTCGGATGTCCGAAACCCTCCGGTCATGGTACTGTTGATGGGAAACCCGGCTCCAGGTCCATGCTGAAGGTCCAGAGATAATCCACCACTGCCCACGTTTGCTCTTCGGTGAAAATCAAGCCCCACGAGGGCATGGTCGTCCCCATCCCTCCTCGCAACACCTTGCCCTGCCACAAAGCCGGACTGGCCCCAAAACTCCACGCCGGATCGGTGAAATCGGGCATGGTCACTTGTTGGGGAGCAAATGGACCGTCGCCCTGGCCAGCCTCCCCATGGCAGGCTGCGCACTGTTGGGCGTACAGACGCGCGCCCTCGGCCAGGGCCTCCCGGCTGGTGGCCTGACGCCAGAGATAGGCCACCAGGTCCCACACCTGCTGGTCGTCCAGGTCGGCGGTCGCGGGAAGCGCGCGCAAGGTCAACCAAACCTCCTCAGGTGCATGGGTCCTCACGTATTCCACGGTCTGCATCTCTGGAGGAATGCGGGAGGCCCACCGCTGTCCTCGGAACGCCCGAGGCCGCTCCTGGGGAACCACCGTGGCCTCATGGGGCGCGTCAATGTCCAGGCCCAACTGCACGTACAGGGGCGGCGGGGATGTGGGCTCCGGCGTCGTAGGGCCCTCCACCGTGATGGTGCCCCGCATCCGCCAGTGATTGGGACCGCACCATCGGGTGCAGTAGAAGGTGTACGTTCCCGGACGGTCGAAGGTCAGGGTCACCTCCACGGGCTTGCCCGGATACAGGTCCACCACCGGCGCATCCTGGCCGCCGATGGCGAAGCCATGCACCACGTCGTCGGAGACCAGGCGCAGACGAACAGGCGTCCCTGCGGGCACGGTGAGGGCCTTGGGAGAAAAGCCGCCCCGCTCGGGCATCCGGGCCCGGATTTCCACCACCTCCCGGTTCCGCCACCACCTTCGCACAGGACCCAGAGCCACACCGGTGAACAGGAACACCAGTGTGGCCAGGGCCAGCGCGTGGGAGTGCTTCATCCCAGAAGCAGCCACAGCATCCCTCCGGTCATCAGCGCGACGTAACCCGCCACGGGATACACGGCCCTCGGCCATCCCCAGATTGCCCCAATGCCCCGCGCCGTGCGCACGCTCCAAAAGGCCCCCAGGGCCAGCAAGCCCGCCTGGAGCAGTGGAAGCCACCCGTCCAAGACCGGTCGCCAGGCCCAGCCGGCCGTTCCCAAAAGGTCCCATCCCCACCCAAAGGGGTCGGAGAGCACGGGCAACACGTACGCAACACTGGCCGCGACAAAGGCCAGGCTGAAGGCTGCCCACATGGCCAGGCCCAGAGGGACCAGGGCGTAGGCCAAAACAGTGAAGGCCCGTCGCCAGGAGAGCCGGGGACGACCCGCCCAAACCCCCAAAGAGAACAGGCCGGGCAGGATGACCCAGGACAGACCCACCAACAGGGCTGCATAGCCCCACCACGAGGGCGCGCCAACGTCGTAGGCGGCGTCCTTCAAGGCGCCCCAGGGTCCCAAGAACACCGCGGCGTAGGTCAGCGCGCTGCCCAGCAGGATGAAGGCCTTGAAGGCTTCATCCAACTTCGCCCCACGGCGCTGGGCCAAATCCGCGCCCAGGGGACGTATGTTCAAAGCCAGGTTGTCGTAGGTACACGTCCGGAGGCACTCGAAGCACAACCCGCAGACGTCGTTGCGCACCATCCCCAGGGGAAACGTGCCCCACGGGCAGCCAAAGCCCTGTTCGTTGCCCGTATAGCAGGCTTTCTCGGTATGGGCCGCACACACGGCCGGGTCTTTGACCCGGAGTTCCAGAGGCGCGGCCTGCGCATAGAGGCCGATGAAGCCGCCCACGGGGCAGAGGTAACGACAGAAGGCCCGCCGCTCGTACACCAGGCTGACCCCCACGGCCAACAGGACCAAACCCAACAACACCCAGGCCGTCACCCCGGGTCGGGTGAGGATGACCGCGCTGAACAGCGCCAGGACCGTGAACCCTGCATTTTGCAACCAGATATGACGCCAGCGTCGGGGCCACCGACGTCCCAGACTCCACCCCCCACGTCCCCGTGGACCGAGCAGGCTCCCTTGTTGCAACCACTCCCCCGGGAGAGGAAGAGGACACACGCTGCACCAGGCCCGCCCCAAGAAGGGTACGGCCACCAGGATGAGCACCGCCCACCAGGCAATCCATACCCCCACGATGGCGAAATTCCGATTGCCCACGGGGGTACCCAACCATCCCACCAGAACAGCCAGGAGGAACAGGGCCAGCAACGTCACCCTGACCAGGTACTGGGGCCATCGGGAGACCACCAAACGTCGTACCCAGGGATAGCGCAGAACGTCAAAACGAGCCGTCATCGCCCACCCTCCCGGGTGCGGGGCCGGGCCGCGAACAGGGCCAGCGTCACACCCCACAGGGCCAGGGCTGCGCCCTTCCACAACCAGGGATTGCGACCGACCCGCAACTTGCCCCCCATGAAGGGATGGAGGTCCCCGCAAGTCACCGAACATCGCAGGCGATAGGTGCCCGGCCGGTCGGCCACGAAAACGATGCGGTCAGGTTGTCCCGGTTCGGCTACGGCTTCCACGTCATAGCCCTCCACGTACAGCCCGTGAACCACGTCCGAGGACCGGAGTTCGATGACCACCCGGTCGCCCGGGTTCACCTGCAGCACCGGGGGCTCGAAGGCAAATTGCCGGGCGGTGACACGAAAGACCCTCTCCTGCGGTTTGGCCTGAGGTTGGGGAACAGGCAGCCCCAACACCAGCACCGCCACCACCAAACCGATGCCCCAGCGCCACTCCCCGAAATTTCGCATCGCTTACTGCTCCATGTTGGACGGGCCGAAACGGCTGTACGTGCGATCTACGTAGGCGCGAATCTCGTCCAGGGTCTTTCCCTCATCGAGCATGCGCATGGCGTCCTGGGTGATGTCCACACAAATGGAACACCCCAGGGCGTGGTCATCGAATCGCAACGTGCCGTCAGGGTTCTCCCCCGCGACGTAGCACGCGTAATTCGAAGTGTGCCCCATGGCGCCGCAACCGCAATAACAGGGCAGTTGGGTGAGCACCTCCGGGTTGGCCACCGCGAAGCGGTAAGCTTCCTGCACCGGAACCGGAGCCTGACGCACCTGCTCCGGCAACACGTCCACCGGGGCCAGCGCGTACGCCCGGCCCGATGCGCCAGCGCACGCGCTCAGTCCTGCCAGCAAAAGTCCCAGCAGCCCTATCCAGAATCTTCGTCGCCTGAACATACGGCGCCTCCTTCGTCGTGGTCGACCAGGCCGACGGCCCGGCTTCCACCCCCATCATAGGAGGAGCCGAAAACCCCCGTCACGAGCCAAATGGCGCATTTCCCCGCCTGCGAACCCCGGGAAATGACAAATGTCACATTGCGCCTGGTTGTGTATCATTTTTTGTGTAAGCGATGAGAACTTAAATTTCAACCTCCCGGGACAGGGAACGTATCCCCATCACCAGGAGGTGACCCCATGAAACAGCAAACCCTCTCGCCCGATATTTTACCCGAAATCCTGCGGAAGATGGCCAAAATAGCCCTGGAAGCGGTCATGCAGGCGGAACGAGAAGTCTTCCTGGCCGAGCACGGGGGGACCAAAAACGGCCATTACACCCGAAATCTGGACACCTCCCTGGGCCGACTGGAAGGCCTGCGGGTGC
>WFUL01000031.1 GCA_015484985.1 Anaerolineales bacterium
GGCTCGGAGATGTGTATAAGAGACAGGTCCATAGGAATGGCCCCCAAATAGGGTGCGTCCATCTCTTGTGCCAACGCTTCACCTCCACCAGCCCCAAACACATCCATGCGAGTCCCGTCCGGGAGTTCCAGGTAGCTCATGTTCTCAATGATGCCCAGAACCGGCACGTTGAGCTTACGGAACATCTCCACAGAACGCCGCGCATCATCCAACGAAACCTTTTGGGGTAGAGTGACCACCACCGCTCCCGTGAGAGGAAGCAATTGGGCCACGCTCAGGGCTGCATCCCCCGTGCCCGGGGGCAGGTCGATGATGAGGTAATCCAATTGGCCCCAATCCACGTCGTGGAGGAACTGCCGGATGGCCGTGTGCAGCATCGGCCCCCGCCAGATGAGAGGCTGGTCCGGCGGCACCAGGAAACCGATGGACATCAACTTCACCCCATACGCCTCGGCAGGACGCAACTTCCCTTCCTCGGTCAGCGGAGGCAGACGGTGCACGCCCATCATGCGGGGGATGTTGGGGCCGTAGATGTCCGCATCCAGCAACCCGACCGAAGCGCCCAAATCCGCCAGGGCCACGGCCAGGTTCACGGCCACCGTGGACTTGCCCACACCGCCTTTCCCCGAACCCACCGCGATGGCCGTGCGAATATGGGGCAGGTCCAGGGCGCGAATACCCTGGGGCACCTGAGCGTCCATGGTGATGTCCACCTCCTGCACGCCCGGGAGGGCCTGCAACGCCCGATGCACATCCTCCTGGATGTGGTCCCGCAGGGGACAGGCAGGGGTGGTCAGGACGATGCGCACCGCCACCCGGCCGCCGTCCACCTGCACATCCTGGACCATGCCCAGGGAAACGATATCCCGTCCCAGTTCCGGGTCCATCACCCGGCTGAGGGCTTGTAAAACCTCGTCACGGGTCGGCATGCAATCCTCCTTTGCGCTTTGGCGTTACGCCGCCTTTCCCCGTCGCGCCGCCTTGGCCGCTGCCTTCTTCTCCCGCTCGGCAGCCTTGAGGGCGTACTGGGTCGGGCGGATTTGCTGATAGTACGAAGCCGGCTTCAGGAGCCGGTTGATATCGAACACGTTGGTGGCGAAACGGTCGTACGTGGCCAGTTCGTAGTCGTGGTCCATGATGATGGCGTCAAAGGGGCAGAACTCCGCGCAAAAGCCGCAGTTCATGCAGATGTCCACGTCGATATAGAACTCCGCGGGCTTCTTCAAGGGCTTCCCCGTTTCAGGGTCATGGGCCCGCACAATCCAGATGCACTGGGGCGGGCAAACCTTGGCGCAAATGCCGCACGCGGTGCAGCGGATTTCCTTCTCGCCGTTGGGCCCCTCGTCGTACACCAGGAAGGGGATGAACCGGAAGTTCTCCGGCACTGGCCGCCGTTCTTCGGGGTACTGAATGGTGAACACGCCCTCCACCTGGGGGCTGGAACGATAGAGCACCCCCTCCTGGGTGAAGTAGCGCTTGCCCAGGCGGCGGAAATCATCCACGTAGGAAGCGATGAAGTGCTTGAAAGTGACCGCAAGACCGCGCAAGATGCCACGTCCGTCCATCGGGATCCTCCTGGGAACAGTTGGCCGTCGTCCTGTCTCCGTCCATGGGCGACCAGGGACAAAAGAGTCCCCGGTTTATCGGTCCACCTCGCCCAGCACGATGTCAATGGAGCCGAGGATGGTCACCACGTCGGCGATTTTGTGACCCCGGCACATGGTCTCCAGGGCGATCAGGTTAACGAACGAGGGCGCCCGGACATGATAGCGCCAGGGATTGGGTTTGCCCGTGGAAACCACGTAAAAGCCCAACTCGCCCTTCGGGGCTTCCACACGACCGTAGGCCTCGCCGGGTGGCACCCGGACCTGATACTGCGGCTTCCCCGCCATAATGGGACCCTCGGGGATATCCCGAATAGCCTGCTGTAAAATCCGCAGGCTCTGACGCATCTCGTCAATGCGAATCAGGTACCGATCGTACACGTCGCCGTGATAACGAACGGCTACGTCAAAATCGAAACGGTCGTAGATGCTGTATGGGTCGGCCCGGCGAACATCATAAGGCACCCCCGAGGCACGCAAAACAGGTCCGGAAGTAGAGAGGGCGATGGCCTCTTCGGCCGTGAGCACCCCGACGCCGATGGTTCGGCTCTTGATGAGCTCGCTTTCTGTCAGGTAGCGGTCCAGTTCATCCACCTTACGAGGCAACCGGTCGGTGACCAGTTCCACCATCTTCTCCCAGGCATCCTCAGGAATGTCCCGGGCCACACCTCCAAAGCGGAAATAGTTGTTCATCATGCGGGACCCGGTCACCGCCTCAAACACGTCCAGGATGAGCTCCCGCTCTTCAATGGCGTACAGGGCCGGGGTGAAGAAGGCCCCCAGGTCGTTCAACAAGAACCCAATGGCCCACAGGTGGTTCACGATACGGGTGAGCTCGGCCATGATGACCCGGATGTACTCGGCTCGCTCCGGCGGCTGGATGCCCATGAGCTTCTCCACCGCCAGCACGTAGCCGAAGTTGTTGGCCATGGCCGAGATGTAATCCAGGCGGTCGGTATAAGGGATGTTCATAATCCACGTGTTCCGCTCGCCTATCTTCTCGTGGTTGCGGTGTAGATAGCCCATCACAGGCTCCAGGGCCACGATGGTCTCGCCATCTAAGGTCACAATCATGCGGAACACGCCATGGGTGGAGGGGTGCTGCGGTCCCAGGTTGATGACCACCCGCTCCGTCCGTAGGTCGTCCCGGATTTCCGAACGCTTGAGGACGGCTTGATAGAGGATTTCGTCCGCGGTCTCGGGTTCCCAGGTGTAGGGGTCGAAACCCGGAGGATAGTCCACGTTCTTCCCAAAGGGATTGCGATCCTCGTGGTGGAAGTGTTTTCCTTCCGGCCAGCGACTGGAATACGGCTTGCCCTCTTCTTCAAAGTAGGGCTCCCGCCAATCCTTTCGCAAGGGGTGCCCCCAGAATCCCTCCCAAAGAAGAATGCGCCGGAGATTGGGATGACCATCAAATCGGATCCCCAAAAGGTCCCAGGCCTCTCTTTCCTGGAAGTTGGCACCGGGGTAGATATCCACCAGCGAGGGGACGATAGGGTTCTCCCGGGGAACTTGCACCTTAAACACCAGGCCCGGACCACCGGTGCTCTTGTACACGTGGTAGACCACCTCCATCCTGTCTTCCGGGAGGTAGTCCACACCCGTGAGGGAGGCCAGGTAGTCATAACCGTATTCGTCTCGCAGGGCTTTGGCGAAGTCTTTGAGATGTTGAACGTCCACGATGTAGCCCTCATACCCCTTACGGGTATCGGGCGTGATCACACCGGCAAAACGGGTCTCCAGTTCGGGTACGGTCACCAACGTGGTCATAGGGAACCTCCAAGATGATGCAGAGTCAGTTGTCGGCGGTCGGCTGTCCGCTCACTGCTCACTGCTCACCGCGCTTTCTCGCATTTCCTCCAACTTCTTCATGGTGTATTCCCGGATGAGCGGGAAGTCACGCGGGTCCATGATGTCCGGACCCAACACAGGTTCGGGGATGTATTCGTCCTTCTGGAGGTACACTTCCTTCAAGGACTGTTTCTCGATTTTCTGTTGCAACTTCATCAACCCATATAACAGGGCTTCCGGTGTGGGCGGGCATCCGGGAATGTACACATCCACCGGGATGTACTTGTCTACACCTGAGATTACGTTATACCCTTCCTTGAAGGGACCGCCGCCTGAAGCGCACGCCCCCATGGCGATAACGTACTTGGGAAGAGGCATCTGGTTGTACAGGCGCACAATCAAGGGCATCATACGCTTAGTCACCGTGCCAGAAACAATCATCACGTCCGCTTGGCGCGGACTGGGTCGCATGACTTCCATACCGAAACGGGCTAGGTCAAAGCGGGATGCGGCCGTGGCAATCATCTCAATCGCGCAGCAGGCCAGACCAAACATCATCGGCCAGATGGAATTGCGCCGGCCCCAGTTGTACAGCCGATTGAGGGTGGTAATGACCACATGCCCCTTCACTTCATCGGGGATGTCATAACCGGGGACTTGCAACCCCTCCAGCCGATCCTTGCCTTCACGACGCACCATCAGCACACCTCCTCAATGCCACAGCAGGGTGCGTTTATTATACCCCATCTCAGGAAAATGACCAGGGAGGATTTTCGCAAAAACTTACTGAAGAAAACATAGATTTTTACAAGTCTCAATTTTCAAAAATCACATGGAAAACCCTGCCCAAAACTGGTGAGCGGCGGCTCCGGGCCGCCGCTCACCAGCTCAGTTGCCTAGGGGGAGGGTTCTTTCCGCGGGGCTAATCACCCGCAGGCGCAGCCGCCTGCTCCCGGGCCCGTCGGAAGGCACCCAGGGCGTCAAAGAAGAGCACGATGGCGGAGACAATCATGTAGATGCCGAAGGCCGCAGTGATGGCGTTCCCGACGATGAAGCCGGTCTGGGCCTCACCTCGGCTCAAGGGCTCCAGGATGCCCTTGAAGATGGCCTTCTGGACCGAGGTCACGAAGAGGGCCGCAACGGTGGTCACGTACATAAACAGGCCGGGGATGAAGGCCCAGTTATAGGCCCGGCCTTCGCGCGCCATCCAGATACCGATGAGCAGCAAGGACATACCCGCGAAGAGCTGGTTGGAACCACCAAACAGGGCCCAAATCCATTGCCAGAAGCCGAAGATGACCAGGAAGAGAGTGAGCAATACGGCCACCAGGGAGCCGAAGTGGGGGTTCTTGAAGGCGGGGATGCGGTCGCCCAACAGTTCCGCGGAGGCCACCCGCATGAAGCGCAGCACCAGCTGCATCACGGTGATGGCCATGACCACCAGGAAAATCATGGCCACGCTGCCGCCGAACTCCTCGGGCACGCCGATGAAGGAGAGGAAGCGGGCCGCACCCTTGGCGAACACGCCACCCGCGCCCACCAGCAGTTTGTAGCCCTGGGCCGGGTCGTAGAACTTCATCGTCACGCCCACCGTGGCCGCGGTCACCAGGGAGAGCACACCCAGCACGGCTTCGGTGTACATGGCGCCACCGGCCACGGGGAGCGCGTCCGTTTCCTTCTCCAGTTGTCGGGCTGTGCCCGCGGTGGACACCAAGGAGTGCCACCCGGAGATAGCACCGCAAGCGATGATGACGAAGAGCATGGGCCACAGGGTGCCCAAATGCGGCTGGTTGAAGGTTACGAAAGCCGGGATTTCAAAAGCAGTCGGCAGCGTGCCCGTCAACACGCCGATGGCGATGCCCACCATGGCCCCCACGATAGTGAAAATCACGAACCAGAAGGAGGTGTAGTTCACCGGTTGGGCGAAGCGCCAGATGGGTAGCACCGAGCTGATGTAACAGAAGGCCAGCATGACCACGGCCCAGAAGAAGTCGGACCACTTCACATCACCATAGCCCAACGGCCGGGTAAAGATGACGCCCGTCTCGGGATCACCCGCCAGGCCGTTAATGGCCTTGACGATGTTCTGGGCCCAGGGCATGGTACCCAACCAAATCCCGATGAGCGCGACGAGCACCGTGACCACCGTCGTGGTCACCATGTTCACCCGCCATCGGTAGACCATCTGGCCCGCCAACACACCCGCCAGGGTCAAAATAAGGAAGCCAATGGGCACCGTGGGTCGGGCCAGCAACGGCGCAATCACCGCTCCAAAGGCACCCATGATGAGCAACAGATAGATGTAGAGGAAAGTGAGCAACAGCGTCCGCGCGCGAGGCGAAATCAACTTATAGGAAAGACCACCCATCGTCATGCCTTCGTGGCGGACGGCCAGCATAGTGGAAGCATAGTCCTGCACCCAACCAATGAAGAAGACGCCGATGAGCAACCAGAGGAGGGCCGGGAGCCATCCATACTGGGCCGCCACAATAGGCCCGACGATGGGTCCCAGAGCGGCAATGGACTTGAACTGATATCCGAACAGGACGCTCGCGCTTGCGGGCATGAAATCCACGCCATCCTGATACATGACGGCCGGCGTGGCCCGCTTGGGGTCGGCCTGAATGACTTCCCGGTCAATTCGCCGGGAGTACACCTGATAACCGACCACCACCACAGCAATGGAGAGAATGAGAATAAGCAATGGCATAACCCACCCCTCCTTATGTGGGAATTTCCTGAGCGGCCTTGGGCTATTAAGGTAAACCCCGTCTGCGAAAATTGGTTACGCCTTAAAAGCAGCCCATTTCACCGAAATCTCCCGTATTCTTGCCCTTTCTTCCTTGAAAAAGATTCATGCCATAAAGCCTTTTTGACGCTTTCCTGACGCTCCAGGAAGATGATAGGGACACCGATGATAGGGACATCTCTGACCGCGCCTCGCGCGTCATCCCTCACGAAAGGAGAAACGCTTATGCCACCTCCTCCACCATACACCGATACCATCGCCGTCTTTACCGCCGGAGCCCTATTGGGCAGCTGCCTGGGAGGCAGCATCACCCTCCTCATGGGCCTCATGCTCATATGGTGGCATGCACGGGGCTCCGCGCCGTTCTTCGGTCGTCATCGGTTCACCGCCTTCGTCGCCCGCTCTACCCAACGGTTCCCC
>WFUL01000032.1 GCA_015484985.1 Anaerolineales bacterium
CGTTCCGCCAGGCCCCGCGTCTGGCGGAACGGGGGGAGCCCGGGGAGAAACGCCGCCTCCGCCTGGAACTGCGTCTCATCGCGGACGTGGGCATCGTGGGGGTTCCCAACGCGGGCAAATCCACCCTACTGGCCCGGGTCACCGATGCCAAGCCCAAAATCGCCCCCTACCCCTTCACCACTCTGGTACCCAACTTGGGGGTGGCCTTCCTGGACGAAACCCAGGCCCTGGTGCTGGCCGATATCCCCGGGCTCATCGAAGGGGCCCATAAGGGTCTGGGCCTGGGACACGACTTCCTGCGCCACATCCAGCGCACCCGGGTGCTTATCCACTTGCTGGACGGCCTGGCCGAGGACCCCGTGGCGGACTTCCACCAAATCAACGCGGAGCTGGCCCTGTTCGACCCCAAGCTGGCCCAAAAACCGCAAGTCGTCGCCCTGAACAAGATGGACCTGCCCGAGGTGCAGGCCAAATGGCCCCAGGTGGAGAAGGCCATCCGGGACATGGGATACGACATCCTGCCCATCTCGGCCCTCACGGGAATGAACGTGAAGCAACTCCTCTGGAAGGCCGCGGAACTCCTGAAAACCGCGCCCGAGCCCACGCTGGAGGAGGAAACCCTCCCCGTCTTCCGGCCTAAGGAGGACCCCCGGGCCTTCACCATCGAGCGGGTGGAGGACGGGTTCCGGGTGCATTCCAAGGCCCTGGAACGCGCGGCGGCCATGACCTATTGGGAATACCCCGAATCCGTGCGGCGCTTTCAGCGCATCTTGCAGACCCTGGGCGTGGACAAGGCCCTGCAGGAAGCGGGTATCCGCCCCGGGGATACGGTGTACATCGGCGAGTACGCGTTGGAATGGCAGGAAGACGAATGAGGCCCAGGGGGCGTGGACGGCTTTTGGTCCACGCCCTTTGGTTTTTGACAACCTGGAGGTGAACCCATGCCCGTACATCCCCCCGAACCCTTCCGCATCAAAATGGTGGAGCCCATTCGCCTCATCCCGCGAGAGGCGCGGGAGACGGCCCTGCAGCGCGCCGGGCACAACCTCTTTCACCTGAAAGCCGAAGAGGTGTTCATCGACCTTCTGACGGATTCGGGGACCGGCGCCATGAGCCAGGCCCAATGGTCCGCCATGATGCAGGGCGATGAATCCTACGCCGGCGCACGTTCCTTCTACCGCATGGTGGAAGCCGTGCAGGCCATCTTCGGCTTCCGTTACGTGCTGCCCACCCACCAGGGGCGCGCGGCCGAGAACATTCTGACCGCGGTGCTCCTCAAGCCCGGCCAATACGTTCCCTCCAACACCCACTTTGACACCACTCAAGCCAACATCCGGGCCCGGGGTGGGATTCCCGTGGACCTGGTCATCGACGAGGCCCATGACCCCCAAAGCGACCATCCCTTCAAGGGGAACATGGACATCGCCAAACTCCGAGCCTTCATCGAACGGGTCGGCCCGGAAAACATCCCCTTCGGCATGCTCACCATCACCAACAACAGTGTGGGCGGTCAGCCCGTGTCCATGGAGAACATCCGGCAGGTGGCCCAGGTCTATCGGGCCTACGGTATCCCCTTCTTCATTGATGCGTGCCGCTTCGCGGAAAACGCCTACTTCATCCAGCAGCGGGAACCCGGATACCGGGAGAAATCCCTGCTGGACATCGCCCGAGAGATGTTCTCCTACGCCGACGGGGCTACGATGAGCGCCAAGAAAGACGGCATCGTGAACATCGGCGGCTTCCTAGCCATGAATGACGAGGACCTCTACCGCCGTGCCTGCGCGGAAGCCGTGGTGCGGGAGGGCTTCCCTACCTATGGCGGCCTGGCAGGACGGGATATGGAGGCCATTGCCGTGGGGCTCTGGGAAGCCCTGGACGAAGATTACATGGCCTATCGGGTGGGCCAGGTGGCCTACCTGCACGCCCGCCTGAAGGAGGAAGGCGTCCCCGTGCTTTCGCCTCCCGGAGGACACGCCGTCTACCTGGATGCCAAAGCCTTGCTTCCCCATATTCCCCAAAGCCAGTTCCCGGCCCAGGCCCTGGCCGTGGAACTCTACCGAGAAGGAGGCATACGGGGAGTGGAAATCGGCTCTGTGATGTTCGCCCATCCCGACCCCGAAACCGGAGAAATGCGCTACCCGGCCCTGGAACTGGTGCGCCTGGCCATCCCTCGTCGGACATACACCCAGAGCCATCTGGAC
>WFUL01000033.1 GCA_015484985.1 Anaerolineales bacterium
AAGCCTGGCACACTTTACGTCACTACGCCTGGGCCGGTATCCCGGTGAGCAAGGCAAAATAAGCAAGGACGGCTCCAGGGCCGCCCTCGCCGTTCCTTCCGACAGGTGCAAGAAAAAGGGACTCCTTCCTACCCATCATTCCGGCAGGATTTCCCAGCCTCGCTCCCGGGCCAGGGCGGCCAGGTCGGGTTCCGGTGCCACGGCCACGGGATGGCCGACAGAGGTCAGGAGGTCCAGGTCGGAAATGGCATCGGCATACGCCCAGGAAGCCTCCGGGGCCACGGAAATACCCCGAGCCTTCAGGTACGCGAAGGCCCTTTGGGGTTTGGCCGGCCCGATGCACACCGGCGGCACGGCGCGCCCGGTGTAGCGGCCGTCCCGCACCTCCAGCCGCGTGGCCACCGCATGGGGCGTCCCCAAGTGACGGGCCACCCGTTGAATCAAAGGCTCCGGGGCCGCGGAGACCAGCACCACCACATCCCCCTTTTGGAGATGCCCTTGCAACCGGGCCACCGAAGAAGTCCGCCAATGGGGCGGCAGGTACTCGTTCACCACCCAATCCCAGATGGCCTGGGCTTCGTCCACCGGCATTCCCCGCACGTACCAGGCCAGGTGCCCGGCCCACTGACGGCGAAAAGCGGTCTCCGATATCCATCCCAGTTTGAAAAAGGGGTACTGGGTCATGTGCCAAAGCCAGTAGAACCGATGCACCCACAAGCGCCGTCCGTGGGCCTTGAAATACGCCATAAACGCCTGCCAGACGTGCACCTTGGTCAGGGTGCCGTCCACGTCGAAAAAGGCCACCGTGGTCATGAAACGTCCTCCTGGTATGGGGGATGCGCCTTACCGGGTCAGGACACCACTTCCCGACGCTGGCCCATCTCGGCCACATCGTATCCGGGCAGGCGCATCACATCCTGACGAAACGCGGCATCCTCCAGCACCTGCCACAACGGTGCCAGCAGGGGATGGTCCACATGCTCCCGGGGCACCACCAGGTCGTAGCGTTCGGTGAACAAGGGGAGGAAGTCCAGGTTCAGGGCCTGAGCCGCCGCGGCAATCCCCAGGCCCACGTCGGCCCGACCCGAAGCCACCGCGGCCGCGACCGCGAGATGGGTGTACTCTTCCTGGTCGTATCCCTGCACCTGGTGGGGTTCGATGCCCAACCGTTGCAGGTGGTAGTCCAGAAGAATACGGGTACCGGAACCCCGCTGGCGATTCACGAAGCGCACGTCCGGACGGGTCAGGTCCTCCAGGCCTTGAATCCCTTTGGGATTCCCCCGAGCCACGATTAACCCTTGCTGACGATGCACCAGGGTTACCAGCACCACGGGCACGCCGGGGAGGTAACGCCGCACATAGGGCGCGTTGTACTCCCCCGTTTCCGGGTCGAGCAAATGGGAGCCTGCCAGATGGGCCTCCCCCCGCCGCAAAGCAATGAGTCCACCCAAACTTCCCACATGAGCCGAGGCAAGACGCCGACGACGGGACGCCAGGTACTGGGCCAGCAGGTCCAACACCACATCGTGGGAACCGATGGCCAGAATGGTACGCTCTAAATCGGTGGGGGAACGGTAGAGCCGGACCTGGACCCGCGCGCCTGCCGGAAGGCCCTGTTCGCCTCGGGGGATAATCACGATGCCATCGGCCCGCACCAGGGAGGTAATGACGCCCGCGCCTCGGGAGAGGGGTGCGGCCAGCCAGCGGTCCCCCACCTTCCCTACCGCTACACGCAGGTAATCATCGTCGCCCGGCGGCGAGGTCACCTTGCGGGTCAGGGTGGCCTCCAACGTGGGAGGCTCATGGGGCGGACGTCCCAACCACCGGGCCAGCAATGGCTCCACGAAGATTTCGCCCGTAAGCGCGGCCGAGACGGGATACCCCGGCACGCCGATGACGGGCACCCGACGGTCCTCCAGGTGAATCATCCCCAGGATGACGGGATGGCCGGGACGCACGGCAATACCATGGACCAACAAATCTCCCAGGTCGGCCACCACCCGGGCAGAGTAGTCCTCGGAACCCGCGGACGAACCGGCGTTGAGCAACACCAGGTCGGCCTGCCGGGCGGCTTCCAGCACGCGCGCGCGAATTTGCTGGAAATCGTCGGGCGTGATGGGGAAGCGCAGGGGCTCTCCGCCCCACTGGCGCACCTGGGCAGCCAGCACGATGGAGTTGAACTCGATGATGTCTCCCGGCCTCACCGCCGTGCCCACGGGCACCAGTTCCGTTCCCGTGGGCAGGATGACCACCCGGGGCTTGCGGGCCACCGTTATCCGGTCGTGCCCCGCGGCCGCGATGGCCCCCAGGTCCACCGGGCGCAGCACATGCCCCGCGGGCAATACCAACTCCGTGGCCACCAGGTCCTCCCCCATGGGACGGACGTTCTTCCAGGGCGGCAGGGCCTGCCGGACCCGCACCCATGCGGGACGGCGAGGGTCCGCTGCCGGACGCAAGTCCTCGTCCAGGGGTTCCACATCCTCAATCGGCAATACCGTATCGGCCCAGGCAGGAAGCGGGTCTCCCGTATCCACGTACTGAGCCTGGTCCCCATAACGCAAATCCACGGGATGGATGGGCGAGGCGCCGGCGATGTCCCGCGCCCGCACCGCGAACCCGTCCATGGCCGCGGCATGGTAGTGGGGCGAGGACAGGCGGGCCCAGACCGGTTCCGCAAGCACCCGCCCCAGCGCGTGTTCGTCCAGGGGCACGGTTTCGACGCCCAGGAGGCCATCTAACCCGGCTTCGGCCAGGGCGTTCCACCATCGCTCCAGGGCTTCATGCAGGGGAATATCGTGCAGGTACACGGACATCTCCAAGGCCTCCCACGGCAGGTGGAGACATTATACCCTGTGCCCCCCAGAGAAGAGATAATGTGGGCAGCGGCTTTCGCGCTGCCCACATTATCTCTATCTCAAAAGTCCTGTCCAAATCTAAAACTCCAGGGGCTTGCGGTAGAGGGCCACGCTTTCCACCAGGCCGATAGCCAGCAAACTGGCCCAGAGGGTGCTGCCGCCGTAAGTAATGAAGGGCAGTGGCAATCCGGTCACGGGTATCAGGTTCAGGTTCATGGCCACATTGACCACCATGTGGAAGGCCAGCATGGCCGCGACGCCGTAGGCAATGAGGGCGCCTTCGGTATCGTAGGCCTGGGAGGCCACCCGCAGACAGCGCCAGATGACCAAGAAGAGGAGGAACAGGGTCAGCGCCGCGCCGATGAAGCCCAGTTCGTGGGCAATCACGGCGAAGATGAAATCGGTGTGGCGCACCTTCAAGAAGCGCAGTTGCACCTGAGGGCCCTGTCCGTATCCTTTGCCGAACAGACCCCCGGAACCGATAGCGATGAGGGCCTGCTGCACGTTGTAAATGGCTCCGTAACGGGCTTCAGGGTCGGGGAAGAGAAACTGAATCACCCGCTGTTGCTGGTAGGGTTGCAAAAAGGGAAAACCGATGAGGGCCACCATAAGGCCCAGAAGACCGAAGCCCACCATATGGCGCCATCGCAAGCCCGCGGCCCACAGCATGGCCAGCCAGATGACCACCAGGGTGATGGAGGTGCTCAGGTCCGGCTGGAGAAAGACCCACACTGCCAGACCGGCCGTCAGCGCGCCGCTGAGAAGGATAGTACGCAACTGGCCCACTTCCTCCTGCCGCGCGGCCAGAAAACGGGCCTGGACCAGAATGAGCACCAATTTGGCGAACTCCGAGGGTTGCAGGAAGAGGGGACCCACCTTCACCCATCGAGCGGAACCGAAGAGGGCCGTTCCCACGATGTTCAGGGAGATGAGCAGGCCCACCACGGCCACGTAGAAGAGGCGTCCCAGGTCCAGCCAGTAGTGATAGTCCACCACCGCCACCAGGAACATCAGGCCAAACCCGATGGCGGCGAACATGGCCTGCCGGGAGGGCAACTGGGCCAGCACCTCGTTCCCCGCGATGGCCGAACGAATCATGGTGATGCCGAACAGGGTGAGGGTGCCCACCAAACCCAAAAGCCAGAAGTCAAAATGATGCCAGGCCAATCGGCGCAACATGGTTCCACCTCACACCATCCCGGCCCAGGAAGGATACTCCAAAGGCCAGCACCTTAGACGACGCGTACACACAACCTTCGGGACGGCACCATCCACCATCCCGTCTTCGTCCACCAGAGTATAGCGAATTTTGGGGAAGGAGATGGAGGCAATTACCCAGAGGAGACTGTTTCAGGCGGGTGTGGATGTAAGAAACGATTGGGTAGTCCTAACCGGGCACGGAACCCGCAAGAGGGAAATCTTGATGCAGCGGCGGCTTCGCCGCTGCATCAAGATTATTTCCCCCTTGTGGGTCCCATGTAGGGAAAAAGAGATAAAACAAGCAGCGGCTTCGCCGCCCCACCTTTCTCTTGGCGAAGGGAACATGGCAAATCCATGGATTCTCTTCCTAAGAGGCCGCATCCTCCTGGGGGGTGAGGGAGGCCGCAATCCGGTCTCGCAACTTACCTACCAAATCCATGGCCACGGCCTCTCGGGCCCGGGCAATGCCACTGAGCACGGCCGGCCCCTGGAAGCGCCCATGGCCGATGAACACCAGACCGTTGACGCCCAGGAGGGGCACCGCGCCAATTTCCACCGGGTCCAGCAAACGGCTCTTCATGCGGCGCAGGCCGGGCCTGGCCAGCAGCGCGCCCAACTTGGTC
Source organism: Anaerolineales bacterium (assembly GCA_015484985.1). Taxonomy (GTDB): domain Bacteria; phylum Chloroflexota; class Anaerolineae; order Anaerolineales; family DRMV01; genus S139-71. The sequence continues at coordinate 4,679 of WFUL01000033.1, forward strand.
TGCCACGACAGGGTGAGGCCTTCCTTCAGCGCATCGGTGATGAGCTTCGTCAGGGCTTCCATGGTCTTGAGGACCACGTTCCCGGTGAAGCCGTCCGTGACGGCCACGTCCACCTCGCCCGCGAAGACCTCCTTCGGCTCCACGTTCCCCACGAAATGAAGGGAACTGGCAGCCATCAAGCGATGGGCTTCCTGCACCAGGGGCGTGCCCTTCGTGGGCTCCTCGCCATTGGCCAACAGGCCCACCCGGGGATTCTCCCGTCCCCAAAGGTGCTCTACATAAACGGCCGCCATGATGCCGAACTGGAGGAGATATTCGGGCTTGCATTCCGCGTTGGCCCCCACGTCCAGGATGGCGCAGTACTTCCCGGTTCGAGTGGGCACGGGGGCAATGAGCGCGGGACGCCGCACGCCCCGAATGCGCCCCAGGATGAGCAATGCATAGGCCAGCGCGCCCCCGGTATCCCCCATAGTTACGAAGGCGTCGGCTTCGCCCTCCTTGAGCATGCGAATGCCTACGGCTATGGAGGCGTCGGGCTTCTGGCGCAACACCTGGCCCGGCTTCTCGCCGTGGCGAAACACCTGCGAGGCGTGCACGATATGGATGCGGTCCCGCACGTCCGGGTACGCCTCCAGACGGGGTTCCAACACGTCCCGAGGGCCCACCAGGTAAATGGGGTCCCCCCAGCGCCGCACCGCTTCCACCGCGGCATAAATTTCGGGCGCCGGATGGTGGTCAGTGCCCATGGCATCCAACACGATGCGCATACACTCCTCTCCTGCCAGATGATTCCTCCGTATCATAAGCCGGAGGGAAGGAGAGGTCAACGGCGAGATGTGATGAGCGGTCGGCGGTCAGCGGCGGCTGGCGGTGGGCTTACCGCGCCACGGCTTACAGGCTTTCAAAGCGTGCAGTGAAGAACCGCAACGTGGGCGGTTCGTAGACCATGCGCAATCCC
>WFUL01000034.1 GCA_015484985.1 Anaerolineales bacterium
TCCGCTACTTCTTCGTGGAGCACGCGGTGCCCATGCTCCTGGCCCTGGGCCTGGTGCACTGGGGGGTGCGGGCGGTGAAGAAGGCCGACGAGGAGGAGCCATGCATGTGCACCGTGTGGCCCCTCTTCGTGGCCTACGTCATCTTGCTGGCCTCCATCCCCTGGGACCGGCCTCTGTGGCCGTAGCGGGAGGTGTCGACCGTGGGCAGTGGAAAGGTGCTCGTGGTGCATCCCGGCGGGGTACTGCGGGGGCGGGTGGCCCCGCCGGGGGATAAATCCATCTCCCACCGGGCCATCCTCCTCGCGGCCATGGCCCGGGGCGAGAGCCGGGTAGAGAACCTCCTGGTCGCGGGGGTGACCCGGCCTATGCTGGAGGCGCTGACCGCGTTGGGCGCCCCCTGGTCCCTGACGGACACCACGTTGGAGGTGGCGAGTCCCGGTTTCCGGGCCTGGCGTACGCCGGACCGCTCCCTCTACTGCGGTCATTCGGCCACCACCATGCGCCTGCTGGCCGGCGCGCTGGCGGCCGCGGGGGTGCCCGCGGTGCTGGACGGCTCCCCCGGGCTGCGACGGCGGCCCATGCGGCGGGTGGTGGCGCCCCTACAGCGCATGGGTGTTCCCATTCAGGACACCGACGGTCGCCCGCCTCTGCGGCTGGCCGCCCGTTCCCCCGACCGGCCCCTTCGGGGCGGTGTCTTTCCCCTGGAGGTGGCTTCGGCCCAGGTGAAGTCGGCCATCCTTCTCGCGGGCCTGGCCGCGGCGGACCCGGTGGAAGTCCGGGAGCCGGGACCCTCCCGGGACCATACGGAGCGTATGTTGCGCTCCGTGGGCGTGAGGGTGGACCAGGGGCCGGGCTGGGTGCGCCTGACGCCGCCTGAAGGCCCGCTACCGCCGTTGCGCCTGCGGGTGCCGGGGGACATCTCCTCCGCGGCCTTCCTCATCGTGGCCGGGTTGATTGTGCCCGGCTCGGAGGTCCTTCTGGAGGGGGTGGAACTCAACCCCACCCGGACGGGTCTGCTGGACGCCCTTCGAGCCATGGGTGCACGGGTGCGGGTGGAACCCCTGGGGGAGCAGGGGGGCGAACCCGTGGGGAACATCCACGTGGCCCACACCCCCGACCTGCGGGGCACCCGGGTGGAAGGCGCCCTGGTGGTGCGCATGATTGACGAGTTCCCCATCTTCGCGGTAGCCGCGGCCTGCGCCCGGGGCGTGACGGAGGTACGGGACGCGGAGGAACTGCGGTACAAGGAGAGCGACCGCATCGCCCAACTGGTGACCCAGTTGCGACGCCTGGGGGTGGACGTGGAGGAGCGGCCCGACGGCTTCGTGATTCGCGGGGGCCGTCCGGTACAAGGGGGCGACGTGGACGCCCAGGGAGACCACCGCCTGGCCATGGCCCTGGCCGTGGCTGGCCTGGCCGCTCAGGGCCCCGTCCGGGTGCACAACGGAGACATGTACCGGGAGTCCTATCCCGCCTTCGTGGAGGATTTGCGCATCTTAGGGGCGACAATTGAAGAAATTTGACAAAGCGGCGGCGAAGCCGCCGCTTTGTCAAATTGTTCTTGTCCTGAGGTCCCGAGCCCGGTTCGGACTACGCACCGTCTTAGATAAGACAACCATTCCTAATCCCAAAACAAAGAGCCGCACAGGAACCAACACCCACAAAACCACAAACCATCCCCGACTGAGGGCCAGGGGCCATTCCAAAAGGTGCAGGAAGAGCCAGAGGGGGCTCCACAGGGCCGCGGTGGGCCAGGGAAGCACGAGGAGGAAGAGGGGAAGGGTGTAGAGGACCCACTGGGGGCTGTATCCCCAGGAGGTGAGGAAAAAGGCTCCCAGCACCCAGGCGGCCCAGGGTAGGGATGCTGCGGAAAAGGGTTCGGTGTCTGCAGGTGAAGCGGATAGGCGGCTGCGGAGGAGGACGTATCCCACCAGGAGCAGGGCGACGAAGGCCAACCAGGGAAGAACCCGTTCCCAGATAGGGAAATCGGCGGCCGTGGGTGGCGGCTGGATACGGTTGTAGGCAGGGAGGTTCCCCGTCGTCAAACGACCATGGATAAGGGCCCACGGGCTTTCCCAGGGCGGGCGTTGAGTTTGGGCATACCACGAAAATTGCGTGTAGCCACTACCCCACACCCACAAAACCCCCCATACACTCACCACCACAAAACACACCAACGCCCACACAAAAACCACCCTGCGCCAAACCTCCCTCCCTGCACCCCAATAGGGGAGAAAAACCAAAAGAACCACCAGGGGAAACCACTTGGTCAGCCCGCCCAATCCAAGGGCCAAGCCAGCCAGACCAAACCGACGCCGAAGGCCGGCCCA
>WFUL01000035.1 GCA_015484985.1 Anaerolineales bacterium
GAGGTGAACCATGAACGTCCCATCTCGCCCACGGCACCGCACCTGGTGGAAACTCCTCCTGCTCGTTTCCCTGGCGTTGATGTGCAATCTCCCCTTAACGCCTCAAGGACCCCCGGGCATCTCCCCGGAGAGCGCGGCCACCATGACGGCCCTCTTCGCCCAGGTGCCCACCCTCATCCCCACCTTGCGCGCGGCCACGGCCACGCCGGTGCAGCCCCTGGTCATGACACCCACCGCGGCCCTGCCCACACCCCCGGGACCTTTGCGGGAAGGGGGCACCGTGGTCGCCCAACGACGGGCCGAACCCCCTCTCATGGACGGCAACCTGGACGACTGGCCAGGCCTGCCGTACCTGGCGGACAGGGTCATCTATGGCGCGGACCAGTGGTCCGGACCTCAGGATGTCTCGGCCCGCTTCGCGGTGGCCTGGGATAACCAGCACCTCTACCTGGCCGCCCGAATCACCGACGACGTTTACGCCCATCCGCCTTCGGCCACCGGGTACAACCTCTTCCGGGGCGATGCCCTGGAAATCGTATTGGATCGAGACCTGTACGGCGATTTCAGCACGGCCTCCCTGAACGATGACGATTACCATCTGGGCCTCTCGCCCGGGGTCAACACGCCTGGAAACAACCCCGAAGCCTATCTCTGGTTCCCCCAGGGGCTTCGAGGTCCCCGCCCCCAGGTAACTATCGCGGCGCGAGCCACGGGCCAGGGGGGTGGATACGTGATGGAAATCGCCATCCCCTGGGACGTCCTGGGCGGCAGGCCCCAGACCGGTTCTTATGTAGGCTTTGCCTTTCGGGTCTCCGACAACGACCAGCCCCAACAACCCGCCCAGAACAGCATGGTTTCCAACGTGGGACCGCCCCATATCTACAACAAGCCCACCACTTGGGGGAACCTGGTGCTGATTCCCTGAGGGGAAGGCAGCGGCGGTCTTCGGGCGGCAGTCAACGGTCAGCGGTCGGCGGACGGCAGACTTCAGCGTTTCCTTTGCGGCTATAATGAGAACACCACTGCCCTATCGCCTTTCCCCATGGGAGGCCGTCATGCCCGAGTTCCTGCGTTTACAGGCGCCCTTTGAAGCCCGGGAACGATGGCTGGCCCAGGTCACCCACCGCGTGGGGGTGGAAACCCTGCCCACGGTCGACGCGCTGGGCAGGGTACTGGCCGAGCCCATCATTGCCCGGGAGCCCATCCCCGCCTTTCCCCGTTCCACCGTGGATGGTTACGCCGTACGGGCCGCGGACACCCATGGTGCCTCCGAATCCCTGCCTGCATACCTTCAGGTGGTGGGGGAAGTGCCCATGGGCCGCGCGCCTGAATTCACCCTTGCGCCCGGTCAGGCCGCGGTCATCCACACCGGAGGTATGGTGCCTCCGGGCGCCGATGCCGTGGTCATGCTGGAGCACACCCAGCGCTCCCGAGAGGATGAAGTGGAAGTGCTGCGAGCCGTGGCCGTAGGGGAAAACGTTATCCAGATAGGGGAAGACGTACAACAGGGACAGGAAGTCCTCCCTGCAGGGGTCCGATTGCGACCTGCGGAAATTGGAGGGCTCATGGCCCTGGGACAGACCCGGGTCAAAGTGGCCCGACGGCCCCGGGTGGGCATCCTTTCCACCGGGGACGAGGTCGTCCCCCCCGACCAACCCCTGCAACCGGGCCAGGTCCGGGACGTCAACTCGTACACCATCAGCGCGCTGGTCCAGACCCATGGCGGCGAGCCCGTGCGCTACGGCATTGTTCCCGACGATTTCGATGCCCTGATGCAGGCCACCCAACGGGCTTTTGAGGAGACCGACATGGTGGTCATCACCGCCGGTTCCTCCGCCAGCACCCGGGATATGACGGCCCAGGTATTGAACAGTCTGGGAGAACCCGGTGTACTGGCCCACGGCCTGCGCATCAAGCCTGGCAAGCCCACCATCCTGGCCGTGGCCCAGGGCAAACCCCTGGTGGGCCTGCCGGGCAACCCGGTGAGCGCGCTGGTGAACGCCTGGCACTTCGTGGTGCCGGCTCTGGAAAAACTCCAGGGGGTAACGGTGACCCGGCCCAGGCCTCAGGTTCGCGCGCGCCTGGCCGGCAACCTCCCCTCCGAGGCCGGCCGAGAAGAATGGTATCCCGTCAGGGTCCGTCAAGGGGAGGACGGCACCCTGGAAGCCGAACCCATTCATTATCGGAGCAATCTCATCTTCCGGCTGGCCTGGGCCGATGGCCTGGTGCCGGTCCCGGAAGACGCCACCGGTCTTCCGGCGGGGACGGAGGTGGTGGTCTTCCTGTGGTAAAGCCATGAACCCTTTGCAACGACTGTTTTACGGCGTTCGACTGGTCGGGTTGCCCAACGC
>WFUL01000036.1 GCA_015484985.1 Anaerolineales bacterium
GGCTTCGGCGGACTCTTCACCGGACACGGGTATGGAGGCCATCACGGACCCCATGCCTATTCCACCCCGAGGCCGGCCGGGAGCCCTGCCCCCGAAGACCCCAAGCGGCTGTTGCAACTGCGCTACGCCCGTGGGGAAATCACCCGGGAGGAGTACCTGCAGATGCTCAAGGACCTGGAAGGCTCCCTCCAGTAGTAAACAAATGGGCAACGGTAACAATTCGTTGCCCACCAGCACTTCGTGCAGGTCCGACCAAGCCTCAGACCAAAGAAAAGTAAGAGCAAAGTAGGACAACGGCTTTGCCGTTGTCCTACTTTGCTCTTGTGCTACTAGTAATCCTGTTGTCCGAATCTCAGACAATTCATCAGCACTTTTGCCTCGAACAAGGGGTGATATACTTGCCTCCATCCTCCTAAAACTATTCCCGAAAACAGGAGCGGGGTCATGAAAGAGCAGCTGCAAGCCCTTTTGGAGTTCCATCGCACTTTCGGGGCCTATATCGCTGATCATCCGACGGCAGACATCCCACCTCGGGTGCGGGAGTTGCGCATTCGCCTTATTGAGGAAGAATTGGCCGAATACGCGGAAGCCGCCCGCATCGGGGATCTGGTGGGCATTGCCGATGCCCTCACCGATTTGTTGTATGTCGTGTTGGGTGCTATGGTGGCTCACGGGTTGCACGAAGTGGCCGAGGATTTGTTCGCCGAAATTCACCGAAGTAATATGAGTAAGGCTGGTCCCGACGGCCGCCCTTTACGCCGAAGCGACGGAAAAATCCTCAAGCCGAAAACCTTCTCTCCACCCGACCTACGTCCCATTCTGGCGCCATGGATAAAAAAAGAAGCGAATCCCCCTTCTTCTTCACATAACCACACCTAAGCGGCGTTTAGGGAGTGGAGGTTGAGAGGCTCACGTAGATATACGGCCGGATTTTCTCCAAAAGCACCGGACCAATACCCCGAACCGACAGCAAGTCCTCCACGTTTTGAAAAGGCCCGTACCGGTCACGATATTCTACAATGCGCTGGGCCAAGACAGGGCCAATTCCTGGTAGGGCTTCCAGATCTTGGGCAGTGGCTGTGTTCAAATCCAATCTGGCGGGGGTACGTACATCGGTCGAAGAAGGTGTGGCTACGCGCATGAGAGTAGGAGTTGGCTGCCCCCGGGAGGGTATCCAGATGCGCTGGCCGTCCTCCAAAGGCTGAGCCAGGTTGAGGGATTCCACGGCGGCTTCGGGCAGGGCACCTCCCGCGGCTTCCAGCGCGTCCCCCACCCGACTCCCAGGGGGTAGATGGTAGACGCCGGGTCGGGCCACGGCACCTGCCACATGGACCACCACGGAGGTGGGAGTGGGAAGCACCAGGCGCACGGTAGCCCCCGACGGAGATTGCAAGACCAACAGCAGTGCAGCCACCAGTGCGGTACTGGTCAAAACGCCCACCACGACCCCGAAGGCCACGTCCCACCAACGGGCCCGCGCGGTCACGGTCCACCTCCGGCGTTACAGAGTTACTCATCAAAGAGCATGATGGTATCGCCGTAATAACGCACCCCTTTTCGGCGCAGACGCTCCTGAATCCACGCCTGCAGGCGACGATTCTTCTCCTCCATCGACCGGGGGACAGCTAGCTCCTCTAGAGGGTAGTACAACCGAAGGGCGCGAGGCGAAACCATGAAGCGTGTGATACCGGAGGGGAAAAGCTTTCCGGCCTGGACGACCTGAAACACTTCCTGCACAGTAAAAGCGGGAAACACCACAAGCCCAGTCCATTGCGGGAACCACTCGCCAATCTCGTGAGCATCGTAAAGGCCGGTGCGCTCCAAAGCGGCCCGATTGAGATATACATCCACTACCCGACGTAAGTGTTCGATGAGCAAAGGTGCCTGGATTTCCACCTGTTGCACCACGTAATACCGCTCCGGGGGCGTAGCCAGAACGAGCAAGGCCTGACGCTCCTGTAAGGCACTGATGGCCTCTTCCGGGTCTGCGGGGGTCAAATCCCAGGGCAGGGCCTCGCGAATATGTTGTAGGAAAACATCGCTGGGCATGTCCCAAATGACGTGGTTCCAGGAATCCAAGCGCAAGATGGGAGAATCGGCCTCCACAATCTGCACCAGAATGTGGGGCAAGCGCAGCAAGCGGCAGGCAAACGTGCGGTTGGCCCCGTCCAGAACCATGTAATGGCCTGGCCGGAAGGGCATGGGCATCACAATGGGCGGGTCACGGAAAACCCCCGTCTCCTGAATGCGTCGAGCCAAGGGTTCGGCCCGGCTGGGATCATGGTCTTCGTGGGGGTGCAGCGCGTCCGTCGGCACCAACGCCAACCGAGGAAAATGTATGCGCATGGATAACCCTCACCACCGTGGGGATTGGAGGATTTCATCGGGAAAAAGTATAGTGCAACTCCCGCCAAAGCACCAAGGGGAATAAATTGATGCAACGGCGGCGAAAGCCGCCGTTGCATCAATTTATGGAATGAGAGATCTTCGCCGTCCCACCGTCCGATTTCAGGGGCATACCAGGGTCACGATGTTCGCGTCGACTTGCTGGGGCAATTGCGCGCAGAACAGGTCAGGGTGGAAGAGTACCGCCAGGGTCTCCAGACCGTCCACCAGCCGCGGTCCGGGGACACTGAGCAAGTTCGGGTCAAAGGGATATACCCGCCCTTCCTGCACCGCCTTCAAGGCCGCCCATCCGGCGCGTTGGGCTACCGATTCCGGCGTGACGCCGTAGGGCGCATCGGCCAGGAGAATGATGTCGGGGTCGAGTTCCAGCAACTTCTCCACACTAATTTGCGCCCAAGGGGTGTCCAACACCTGACCGCCCAAGTTGACGCCCCCGGCGGCCTGAATGGCAAAATCAATGAAGGTGCCCGGACCGGAGGTCCAGGGATTCGCCGGGTCCGTGGCATCCAGCTCGTAAAAGACCAAGGGGCGCTCTTCCACCTCAGCCACCGCCTGGACCACGGCCTCCACGCGGGACTGCAACTGGGTCACCAAGGCATCCGCCTCGCTTTCATGGCAAGTCAATTTCCCCAAAGTCTGCAAATTGGCGAACAAACCGTCAAAGTCTTTGGGATTGGCCTGCCAGAAGACCGTCAAGCCAGCCTTCCGCATCTGCTCCACCTGGTCCTGGGAAATGATTTCGGCCGCAATGACCAGGTCGGGTTCCAGGGCCAGCATGTTCTCCAAGGGGAGGTTTTGATACAGACTTCCGATGTCCGTGATCTGTTCCACCTCAGGTGGGAACTTGGAATTCGTGTCCCGGCCGACCACCTGCTCCCCTGCACCGATGGCGAAAAGACTTTCCGTGATGGATGGCGCCAGGGAGATGATCCGTTGCGGACACTGATTCAGTACGATGTTCTGCCCCAAATCGTCCGTAAGGGCTACGGCCGGAGTCGGCGTTGCTGTAGGCGCTGGCGTAGCAGTAGGCACCGGCGTGTCGGTGGAAGCGGGCGCGAACGTTGGTGTAGACGGAACGGCTGTGGGCTCCGGTGTCGGTGTAGCCGTCTGACAGGCGCCCAGGAAGATGGACAACAACAGGAAAAGCCACAGCCAACGACGCATAGGTCACCTCCTCCAAGATGAAGATAATGCGGAAACGGGTGACCCGCGCCGTGCTCCACCCCGGAAACACAAACCCCTTCGCGTCCATTGCGCGAAGGGGAGAAACGCTGTGGCACCGAGGTGCGCGGCACCGGCGCGTTTCCACCCCCTTCCGCGAGGGTGTGGAAACCGACCGAGGCGGGCGACCGGGCTTCCCGTTACGCTACGGGGACCTTCCAGGGTCACTTCACCGTAACGAACGGGTTACCGTTGCGGGACAGCGCCGGACTCTCACCGGCTTCGCCTTTAAGCCCTCCCATCCGGGGGGTCGGGCACCTCGGCCGACCTCACCCAATTTTTCCTTTTTCGTCGCCCTCATTCTAACGGCAAAATGCCCCCCGTCAAGGTCCGCTGCTGCATCTATTTGTTTCCCCTTGAATCTCGCGAGTGGTAAAGAAAGAGAAACCCCTTGACAGAGGAGTTCCTTGTCAGTATAAGTGAGGGCACCCTAACCAATAGGCGATATGGTAAGGCGGTGAAGAGGGCGAGTAGGTATCCTATCCCGCTTCCAGAGAGCCGGGAGCAGGTGGGAGCCCGGTAGCAGGAAGGGATACCGAATGGGCCTCGGAGCCGCGAGACGAACGGGAACGTTCCTCGTTCCCCAGTAGTCTTCGCCGGGCCGTGCCCCCGTTATCCGGCACAGGGTATCGTGGCCGTACCAGCCAGGCCACCGTACCCTTAACGAGTGAGGCTGGCTCCCCGATGAGGGTTTGAATGTGCGCCCGTCGCTTCACGACGGGCTTTTTTGTTCCCTCATTGGGGTATCGGTCGGCCTAATCTGGGTGGCACCGCGGGCGTTTAAGTGCTCGTCCCAGTGGGGACGGGCGCTTTTCGCGTTAATCTGGGGCCCCAAGCCCACACTTCACCGCCCCAATCCAAACGCAGGAGGTGACCTATGTCCGAACAACAGAAGTTTCTGCTTCGCGAGAACGATATTCCCAAGCAGTGGTACAACATCTTAGCCGATATGCCTATCCAGTTACCGCCACCCTTGCATCCTGCCACACTGGAGCCTGTTACGCCCGATTTCCTATCAGTGTTGTTCCCCATGAGCCTGATTGAGCAAGAGGTCAGCACGGACCGTTATATCGACATTCCCGAACCCGTGAGGGAAGTCTACCGTCTCTGGCGGCCCACACCCCTCATCCGCGCCCGACGTCTGGAACAGGCTCTCGAAACCCCCGCTCATATCTACTACAAATACGAAGGGGTCTCGCCGACGGGCAGCCATAAGCCCAACACCGCCGTAGCCCAGGCCTATTACAACAAGAAGGAAGGCGTCCAGGCCCTGACCACAGAAACCGGAGCAGGCCAATGGGGTTCGGCGCTGGCCTTCGCGGCCAACGTTTTCGGACTGGATCTGGAAGTGTACATGGTCAAAGTCTCCTACCATCAAAAACCCTATCGCCGCATCCTCATGGAAATCTACGGTGCCAAGGTCTACCCCAGCCCCACCGACCGCACGGAGTACGGTCGCAAGGTGCTGGCGGAAGACCCGGACAACCCCGGTTCCCTGGGCATCGCCATTTCCGAGGCCGTGGAAGCCGCGGCGACCTCCAATGGCACCAAGAAGTACAGCCTGGGCTCCGTGCTGAACCACGTGCTGCTGCACCAGACGGTCATCGGCCTGGAGGCCCTCAAGCAGATGGACATGGCCGGAGAGTACCCGGACGTGGTCATCGGTTGTGTCGGTGGCGGCTCCAACTTCGCCGGCTTGACATACCCCTTCCTGCACTATACCCTGCGGGAAGGCAAACAAACCCGCTTTGTCGCTGTGGAACCCCAGGCCGCGCCCACCCTCACCCGAGGGATGTACACCTTCGACTACGGAGACACGGCCCGCATGGCACCCCTCATGAAGATGCACACCCTGGGCCACGAGTTCATGCCGCCGCCCATCCATGCTGGTGGCCTGCGATATCACGGCATGGCTCCCACCGTTTCCGCCCTGGTGGAAGCCGGGTATATCGAACCCCGCGCGGTCCCGCAGCGAGCCACCTTTGAGGCCGCGGTGCTCTTCGCCCGGGCCGAGGGCATCGTTCCCGCACCGGAGTCGGCCCACGCGGTGCGCGCGGCCATTGACGAGGCTCTGGATGCCAAGGCCAAAGGGGAGGAGCGGGTCATCCTCTTCAACCTCTCCGGTCATGGACACTTCGACTTGAGCGCCTACGACCAGTACCTGCGTGGCGAACTGGAGGACTACTCTTACCCCGAAGAGGAAATCCGTCGTGCCATTAGCCGTCTGCCCAAGGTTGAATCCGCAGTGTAACGCGACGAACACGCTTTGGGCAAGTCAACACCCGCGTTTTTATCTGTTTGTAGGGAAGCGGGCCCATGGAAGGGCCCGCTTCCCTTGTTGTACAATCCCTACCACGCCGCACTCGAAAACATCCGCCCGTGAGAAAGTCCTATGCGCGACATCTTTCGACGCTTTGCTTGGACAGGTGCCCTGGTCGCCATCCTTCTTGCCCTGCATTGGAAAGGCGTGCCTGGATTCTGGCATGGCCTGCTGATTCGTCCTGGAGCCTGGGTTTCCGATTTCTTGATTACCTACTGGCCCAATATGCATTACATCAAGTCCTGGTTCCAAAAAACCGGACACCTTCCCCGCTGGCGTACCCTGATGTTCACCGGGTCTCCCCTGGTTGGGGACCCGCGAAGTGGATTGGTCTATCCGCCGAACTTACTCCACCTGCTCATCCCTGAAACGGCGGCCTTCCATGTGCTTCTCTGGTGGCACCTTACCCTGGGGGCCGCAGGCATGGGCTTGCTGGCTCGCGAGAAAGGGTTTCCCCCACCTATCCAGGCCGTAGTTACGTTGGCTTACGCGCTCTTTCCTCGCTTTTACACCCATTGGGGTCTGGGCCATGTCAACCTGGTGTACGCCATGGGGTACATCCCCTGGGTCTGGCTGGGCATCCAGCACTGGGGCCGGACCACATCCTGGCGGTGGGTTGGAGTCAGTGCATTGGCGCTGGGCTGGCAGGCGGCCTTACATGCCCAGATTGCCCTGTACACCGTGCTGACAGGATTGGCCTTCTTGATATCGGACCTCCGCAGCCGTCAAATGCGCATGCTCCTGACCCAAGGTGTCGCAAGCCTGGCCTTGGGTCTGGGAGCAGGAGCGGGCCTTTTCTTTCCCCTAATCTACCACCGGTCCTGGTTGCTACGTCAGGGGCCGTTGTCCGCCGCACAAATGGGCGTAAGCACCCTTCGGGCATCGGATTTCATCGGCCTGGTTCTGCCCCACTATGGCGGATACGGCGACACGTTACTGTACCTGGGATTTCCCCTGTTCATCTTGGGGCTGGTGGCGAACCTACGGAAGCCTCTACGCCTGGTGGGTTTTGGTCTCCTGGGCCTGTATGGATGGATGGGCTCCACGCCAGTGGGAGCCCAAATCCTGGCGGCAGTGCCGGGGCTCAATTGGGTCCGTGGCGCCGGACGCATCTGGACGGTTGGATATCCCCTATGGGTGCTGACGGCCGCCCAGGGGCTTGAAATCTGGCACCAATGTGGAATGGGTTGCCGTCTCCGATGGCGGCGCTATGGCTTTCTCCTTCCCTTCGCACTGGGCTCCCTGGTCATGGGCTATGGTCTTTTATACGGTGCTCCTTCCCGTTCCTGGATCGCGGCCGCCCTCCTGTCCCTGGCCACCTGGTGGGTTTTGGGATGGACCTTATCCGGCCTATCCTGGAAACAACATCTTCCTCTATTGTTTCTGCTTGCGGTGGACTTCGGCTTGATGGACGCCAGTCTGGTAGAAGTTCGCCCTCTGGATACCTTTTTCCGCCGCCACGCGCTGGTCGCCTTTTTGCGGGACCAACAGGCCCGTGAAGGGTTCATGCGGGTCTACAGCCCAACGTATAGCCTACCTCGTCAGGAGGCCGCGCGTGCAGGCATCGAGACCGCAGACGGCATTGACGCTCTGTTTTCGGCTACCTACGACCGCTTCATGGAAGTCGCGTCCGGGGTTCCCCGTCTTCGCTACAGCGTCACCGTGCCCTATTTCCACGACCCCGGTCCCGGCCCAGTCCTGCAGGCCAACCGTCACGCACGTCCGAATCCCTGCTTGCTCGGACTGCTCAATGTGCGTTACGTGTTGACGCCCTATCCCCTGCCCTCTTCTGCTTTCACCTGGGTGAGCGTGCGCGACGGTGTGCGGATTTACGAAAATCCATGCTGGCTCCCTCGGGCCTTTCTGGTGGGTCGAACCGTTCCCCAAGAAACCCCCGAGGCTGCCCTGACGTGGATTCAACGTCACGACGTCGCTCGCTACGCGGCCGTGGAGCAAGGCCTCCTTATGGACAGCGGCGATGTCCGGGGGCAGATAGATTGGGAATCCTACACGCCCGACCTCTGGCGTCTGCGGGTGACCACGGACCGAAAGGCCTACCTGGTCCTCAGTCTGTCCTGGCACCCGGATTGGCAGGCTTGGGTGGACGGACGTCCAGTTCCCCTCTATCGCACAAATGGAACCCTCCTGGGGCTCTATGTGCCTCAAGGGAGCCATCGAATCGAATTACGCTTCCACCCCAGAGTGTACACCCTGGGCATGGGAGTGGCCCTCATTGCCCACTTGGTAGCCGGGGGACTTCTTCTCTTCTCCAAAAGCCGGTTCAACCCCACGTAATACCCATGTCCTACTTCACGAGAGAATGGGTATAACCTCAGGCCTGCGGGTTCTGTGTCCACCACACTTGCAAGGCTTCCACCGCGGCGTCCACATGGGGAACCCAGGTCCATAAGGTCTGCGCGGCCGGAGAAAAATAGTCGGGGAAGGTGGCGAACAAGGTGCGCAATGCCCGATGCCATCCCTCGCCGACAACGATGAAGGGACGGGAGGGAATCTCTTGCACCAACAAGTGGTTCCAGTACAAGGCCAACTCCGTCAGTGTGCCCACCCCTCCAGGTAACACAACCGCCCCATGGGTCCTGTGGATCAGATAACGAAGCCGGTCCAACAGAGTTTCCGCGGGCCAGTGCTCGTGAATCCAGGGGTTGGGCGCAACGGGCCGCCAGCGCTCGATGGTGTCGCAGGGTACACCAATAACATGGCCACCGGCCTCATAGGCGCCGCGCGAGACCGCCTCCATGGTCCCAATGTAGCCTCCGGTCACCACGGCAAAGCCAGCATGGGCCAGTCGTTGCCCCAGGCGATACGCGGCTCGGTACTCACGGGTCCCTTCAGGTACAGCAGAACCACCAAAAACCGCAATCCGCCGGGTTTTGGCTGCTGATTGCATAGCTCACTCCTCAAGAACCCATCTTCGGGACTATAAGGAAGAAGAACCCGAACTGGACATCTGATGTTGCCGGGCCTGTCGCTGGGCCCGTTTGCGCAACCAGGCCCGCAGACCCACCACCCGTTCCGTCCCGTTCATCAGCCGCCGAATATTGGGCCGTAATGCCCATAGGATGATGAGTTCACTCAAAAGTCCATAAACGACGTACACCCAGGGCACATTGCCCATCCACGCCAGTAGGGCCATCAACAGAGCCGCCAGGAGGGACATGCTCAGTGTCGCCACCGAAGCATACCCAACAAAAAACCAAATGGCTGCACCAAGGGGAACCAAGATGAACAAAGAAGGCCACCACAATCCCATGGCACCTCCGACGCATGGCGCCCCGCCCGCGCCACCCCACAGGCGCAGTTTCCCTTCCGGGGTACGGTCCAGGGTGTACAGGGAATAATTGTGTCCCAGGATGGCGGCCACAGGGGCCAAGGCATGCATCAGCGGTACATCCGGAAAGACAATCTTTGCCAGCCAAACCGCCGACGCCCCTTTGAGGACGTCGAGGATCGCCGTTACCAATCCAGGGCCAAAGCCCGCGGCCCGGAAAGTGTTCGTCGCGCCTGTCCGGCCGCTCTCGATGAAGCGCACATCGCGTCCTGTGCGGGCCTTGACCATAAGATAGCCGAAGGGTATAGCACCCAGCAAGTAACATAACGCCAGCAACCAAAGGGCCCGCACGGCCATCCCAAATGTGCCGGTGTCCACTATCCACCTCCTGAGGTCAAGAATTGCCATAAAACCAAAACCACGTGCAAGGTAAAAAGTTACGCCCGGCTCTACCAGCGCGGCGGCGGCGTCGCCGTGATCAAGAGTTGTTGCATCACCCAGCCTTCGTATTTGCCGTCCATTGTACGGATATGGGCCCAACGCACCCCTTGCACCACCCGCTCGGGTTCCAGAACCAACACCCTGGTGCCGTTGAGTAACGTGACCACTACACGAGCATCGAAGCGTGGCGCTTCCCGTACCACGGCGCCGTTGTAGGGTTCGGGCGCCTGAATAAAAGCCAGCAAGGGCGTCGGCGTTGGCGGTGGAGGGGTAGGCGTGGGCACGGTGGGCGTAGCCGTCCAGGTGGGCGAAGGCGAAGGCGTGAAG
>WFUL01000037.1 GCA_015484985.1 Anaerolineales bacterium
GGGAACCCCATCCCCAAGATGGGGCAGAAGGCTTCCCCCACCGCGGAAGTCATCCTGGAGAACGTGGAGGTCCCGGCGGAGAACCTTATCGGTCAGGAAGGCCAGGGCTTCCTCATCGCCATGCAGGTCTTCGATTCCTCCCGGGTGCCCGTGGCCGCCGCGGCCGTGGGCCTGGCCCGGCGGGCCTTTGAAGAAGCGTTGGATTACGCCCGAACCCGTACCACTTTCGGGAAGCCCATTATCGAGCATCAGGCCATTGGTTTCAAACTGGCCGACATGGCCATGGAAATCGAGGCCGCGCGTCTTCTGGTCTGGAAAGCCGCGTGGCTCAAGGACCAGGGCAAGCGCAACACCATGTACGCTGCCTATGCCAAGGCCTATGCCGCGGACCTGGCCATGCGAGCCAGCACCGAAGCCGTGCAGATTTTCGGCGGTTACGGCTACAGCAAAGAGTACCCGGTGGAGAAACTCATGCGGGATGCCAAACTGTTCCAGATTTACGAGGGCACCAGCGAAATCCAGCGCTACATCATCGCGCGAGAGCTCTCGCGAGGGTGAAAGGTCACGTCCAGCCAATAAAAGCGGGAGCGGTCCTTCAAGACCGCTCCCGCTTTTTGTTTCCTTACTACCGAACCTTTCATGGCAGAGCCTGAATGATGATGTCCACCCCACCCCCCGGACGAGCGCCGATAGCAATCTGCCACCGATAGCCCTGATTATCCTTTACGTGGAACAGCACCTGAGTTCCAAGGTTGACCTTTTTGAGCACTTTAAAGCCTTGTTGGCGGAATTGCTGACGATAGAGCCGGGCGGTCTGGTCCACTGTGGCTTGGGGGAGGAGGTAGATCCACAAGGTGTTTTCGGGATGGGCAATGGGTTCCGCGCCCTCGGGCAGGGGCACGGGAGGGGGTGGAAAGGGCGTGGGCGCAGTTCCCGTGAGCCATGTGGGCAATTGAGTCATTACCGCTTGCGCGGTGGGTAGAACTTGAGTGGCTACGGCCTCCACCGTGGGGGCCATTTGCGACATCATGGCTTTGGCTGTGGCCAACTGAGCAGCCGCGGCCTGGGCTGTGGGTGCCAGTTCGGTGGCCGCCGCGCGGGCTGTGGCCATGACGGCCTGTCCCGTAGGCGCGATTTGGGTCAACTGACGTCGCATGCTCTGCCACTCTGTCCAGAAACGGTCGAGCGTTTGACACCCCGTCGTTCCCAATAAAACGAGCAGGGCTAACCAGGCAAAGCGTACACGTTGCATGCTCCTTCCTCCCGATACACAGATATAGGCTATCCACCATGTCTGGGCCGGCCTTACATGGAGCAACCCTGCATTCCGGCCCTGGAGTAATCTAGTATGCAGAGCAGGGTTCACTCGTAAAACGTCTGGTTTTCCCAGTATATCCCTTTTCGTGGCGGTCTTGGGATATATGTACGCATAGGGTGCACTCAAAAGTTGATTCTGTTGGCGAAATAGTGATAGGATAAGAAGTAAAAGCAGGAGGCCCCAAAATGCTTTGAGTACGGCCATGCAGTACATGGAAAACCTGACCGACCGGCAAGCCGCGGAGGCGGTGCGGGCGCGACTGGACTGGAAATATGCCTTAGGGTTGCGGCTGGACGATGCGGGGTTTGACCATTCGGTGTTGAGTGAGTTCCGGCAATGGTTGTTGAGAGGGGCCAAGGAGGGGCTGCTGTTGGAACGCACAGGTCTGACCAGGCCCTGGACCGCAGGAATAAAGAAGAGATAATGCAGCAAGCGGCGAAGCCGCTTGCTGCATTATCTCTCTCTTCATCCGGGGTCCCGGACAGACCTGTGCGAAACGTTGGGTGCCTTTCCAAAGCGGCACCATCTTTTCTCCCACTTCGGCAACTTTTGAGTGCACCCCCATAATCTCTCCGGGTCAGAATTAGGATACAATGGAAAAAGCTTTGGGGTCATGCGGTTTTGCAGGATGGCGATGATGCGTTGGTTGAAAGGGTTATGTGGGTTTCTCGTTTTGGTGAGCATTGCAGCAGGTTCGCCAGTCGCGGCCGCGCCTCGTGGGGAGGTATTGGTGCTCACCGTAGATGGTCCCATCACACCGGTGGTGGCGCGTTACCTGGAACGGGGATTGCGAGAGGCCCTGGCGCGGGAGAGCGAGGCTGTCATTGTCCAACTCAACACACCTGGTGGGACGCTGGATGCCATGCAGGATATCGTCGAGTCCCTGCGGAACAGCCCCGTGCCTGTGGTGGTGTACGTCAGCCCGCGGGGAGCCCGGGCGGCCAGCGCGGGCACCCTGGTGCTCCTGGCCGCCCACGTCGCTGCCATGGCCCCTGAAACCACCCTGGGAGCCGCCGCACCGGTGGGTCCCCAGGGGGAAGACTTGGGGGAGACGCTCAAAGCCAAGGCCATCAACCTGCTTCAGGCCATGGCCCGCTCTTTGGCCCGGCACCGAGGCGAAAAGGCTGTTGATGTGGCCCAGCGTCTCATTGCGGAAGCCTACGCCCTTCCCGCCGAAGAGGCCCTGGATATCGGGCTTATCGACCTGGTGGCCGAAGACCTGGATGACCTGCTGGTGCAGCTGGACGGCTATCCTGTACAGACTGTGGCAGGTTCTCAGGTGCTCGCGACGGCCCAGGCGCAACCCGTAGCCTTGAATCCCACCTTCCTGGAAGAAGCCCTGCTCATCTTGACGAATCCCAACGTGGTCTTTCTTTTGCTGATCTTGGGAGTCCAGTTTTTACTGGCGGAAATCGCGAATCCCGGGGGATGGGTGGCGGGGTTCCTGGGCGTGGTGATGTTAGCCCTGGCGTTGTATGGCCTGGGAACACTACCCGTCAACTGGCTGGGCCTGTTGCTCATCCTGGCGGCCTTTGTGCTCATCGCCCTGGAAGTCAAGACGCCGGGCTTCCAGGGAGGTCTGGCCCTGGCTGGGGCTACGTCATTGATTGTAGGGGCGCTGTTGCTCTTCAATACCCCCATGGCACTGCCTTTCCAACGGGTGTCGGTACCCCTGGTGGTGCTCACCGGACTGTTCGTCACCGCCATCTCCCTGGGCGTGCTTCTGCTGGCCGTACGGGCTCAGCGTCGCCCGGTGGTCATGGGACCGGAACGTTTGCAGCAGGACTTGGTGGGACGGCGGGCCTTCGTGCGGACGCGAATCACCCCGATACATCCGGGGGCTGTGCAGGTCGCCGGGGAACTGTGGACGGCTGAATGTCCTGCTGATGTCAAAGAGATTCCCCCTGAGTCCTGGGTTGAAGTCATCGCGGTTCAGGGTGGACATCTCATTGTTCGACCATCCGACAAAGAACGCCTTCCCGAAACCCCCGAAACGCGGTAAAAGGAATGCGTTGCCATCCCTTTGCGCAGGGTGTTCGATGAACGCGCGTCGCTTTTCCCAAAGGCCTTGGACGGGCTGGCTGCTGGTGCTGGCGGGTCTGGTGTTGATGGCTTTCCCTGGAAAAACCCTGGCGGCACCCAGGACCCGGACGCCTACCCCAACGCCCACGCCCGTCGGACCCATCTATACAGTGCAACCCGGTGACACTCTGTCGGGCATCGCCGAGCGCTTCAACGTAGACCTGGAAGCGCTGATGAGGCTCAACGGCATTACCGACCCCACCCGCATCTATCCGGGCATGACGTTGCGTCTCCCCGGTCTACCCGGAGTGCAGGGTGAATTGACTACCGTGCCGGTTGGGTGGTGCGAGGACCTGTGGAGCTTGGCCCGCCGATACCGGATTGACCCTGAGCTGCTGGCCCGACTCAACCGCCTGGTGACCCCGACTTATCTCTACCCCGGCCGCGACCTCATCCTGCCCAAGACTCGGGAAGAAACGCCGCGCATGGGACGTTACCTGGTGGGCCGCGAAGAAACCTTGCTGGAAATCGCGGTGCGTACCGGGCAAAATCCCTGGTTGCTTACCCTGGTGAATCACCTCCCCGGCCCCTGGGCAGCCCAGGCAGGGGATGTGTTGCTCTACCCCGATGAGCAGGGGACCACGGATTTGGGGGCCTGTCCCCCTCAGGTGAAGGCCCTCACCTTGCAACCGGAAGAACTCGTCCAGGGGGAGGCGTGGGCGCTTTTCTGGACCGTAGTCCCCTCGGGTTCCGTGACCCGCATCGAGGCCAACTGGCGAGAACGCCCCATGGTTTTTCATCCTGTGCGTTCTGAACCGTCCGCTGTGCTTCCAGAAGGGAACGCGGATATTTCCCGGAAGGGAGAAGAGGACCTCTGGGTCGGTCTTCAAGGTGTTCACGCCATGCTTCGACCCCAGGTCTATCCTTTGGAACTGGAACTTACCTTTTCCGATGGTCGTCAATGGCGTTTCCATCAGTCTTTGAAAGTCCAACCCGGCGAGTTCCTTTTTGAGGAATTGACAGTACCTTCCGAATTCCTGGATCCCACCGTTGTTCGGGAAGAAAGCGCCTTGATTCAGGATCTCATGTCGTCCGTCTCGAACTCCCGTTTATGGGACGGGGTTTTTCGTTCTCCCATTGAAAACGGGGTGCAATGTGTGACCTCCCGGTTCGGAACCCGAAGGAAGTACAACGATGGTCAGGCCTGGGGTTACCATGCTGGCGTAGATTTCTGCGCGGGAGAGGGCACACCTATTTACGCTCCGGCTCCGGGACGGGTGGTGCTGGCCCGTTCCCTGACCATCCGAGGGAACGCCGTGGTGTTGGACCATGGCTGGGGTGTGTATACCGGGTACTGGCATATGTCCAAAATCGCCGTGGAGGAGGGGCAAACGGTGGCTCCTGGGGACTTGATAGGCTACGTGGGTGGAACCGGCCGGGTGACCGGACCTCATCTCCATTGGGAACTTTGGGTTGGAGGGGTGCCGGTGGATCCCCTGACCTGGCTGGAGACCCCACCTTTTCCCTAAAAGGACCTCTTATGTCAACACGGAATGTACTTCTCTTCCCACAACAGGATTGGCTGGCCGCCCGGGCGAGGGCCACGCCGGAACGCCCGGCCCTCTATCTGGGCGACGAGGTTTGGACCTATGCGGACCTGGACCGACGGGTCACCGAGGTGGCTCACGGACTGTGGGCCCGGGGCATTCGCCCTGGCCATCGGGTGGCCTTTTGGCGCTTGTCCCGGAGGGATGCGTTGGTCTTGGTCTGGGCTGTTGCTCGACTGGGCGCGGTGCTGGTGCCTTTCCACGGGCGATGGACGCCTCAGGAGGCCCGGTCGGCCTCTCGGTTGGTGGTTCCCCATTTGCTCGTTCTTCCCGAAGACCATCAGGAAGCCCGGTCCGTAGGTATTCCTATGGTTGCCTGGGCCGAACTGCGGGAGCGGGGAAAAGGGTACGCGCGAGGGGGCTTTTCCCCTGTCGCGCACCTTGATAGGGATATTCAGGGTGTTGTGTTCACGTCGGGAAGCACGGGCCGGCCCAAAGCCGTGGTGCTTACTTGGCGCCAGCATTTTTGGAGTGCGTGGGCCTCGGCCGCGCGTTTGGGTCTGGACGTCCATGATGCGTGGCTCCTGACCCTTCCCCTATACCATGTAGGTGGGTTGGCCATTCTTTGGCGCAGCGTTTTGTACGGCATTCCTGTACTCCTGCCGCCCCGGGAAGGGTCCTTTGACCCACGAACATGGCTTCGCATTCCCTCCCCCCGCCGTCCTTCGCTGATATCCGTGGTGCCCACCATGCTGTACCGCATCCTGGAGGCGGGCATGACGCCCTGGCCGGAATTGCGGATGGTGCTGGTGGGCGGGGCAGCCATGCCCGCGGCCCTGCTGAGGGAAGCCCTGGCTCGCAGGTGGCCTGTGGCCCTCACCTACGGACTGACGGAAGCGGCCTCCCAGGTGGCTACGGCTTCGCCGGACATGGTTCGTCAGAAACCGGGCACCGTTGGCCCGCCTTTGCTCTTCACCCGGGTCGTGGTTCGGGATGCCGAAGGCCAGTCCCTCCCACAGGGGGAGGTGGGGGAAATCACCGTGCAAGGGCCCACGGTCTTCCCGGGGTATTGGGGCGACGAAGGGGCCACCGCGCGAGTGTTGCGAGATGGATGGCTTTACACCGGCGACGAGGGATACCTGGATGAAGAGGGTCACTTGTGGGTGAAAGGCCGTGCGGCCTTCGCCATCAACACAGGAGGGGAGAAGGTGTATCCCCAGGAGGTGGAAAATGTGCTGTTGCAACATCCCGGGGTGGCCCAGGCCTGCGTGGTGGGCCTTCCCGATGAGGAATGGGGCCAGAGGGTGGCCGCCGCCGTGGTCCTGCGCCCCGAATTCCGGGTCTCGGAGGAGGAATTGGAGCGGTTTTGCCGAAAGTACCTGGCGGGGTTTAAAGTCCCCCGCCGATGGATATTCGTTTCCGAACTCCCCCGGACGGCCAGCGGGAAACTGGACCGCCGGAGAGTCCTGGGGCTCTTTTGACGGTCATCCGCCTTTGGCATCCACGGGAGATGCCAGCAAACGTTGCGCGGCCGCGGCCATGAGCGCCGCGCCGTAAGGCAGGACCTGTTCGTCAAAGTCGAACCGGGGATGATGGTGGGGGGCATCAAGGCCCTTGTCGGGGTTCCCGGAGCCTACGAAGAAGTAGCATCCCGGTATCCGCTCCAGGAAAAAGGCCATGTCCTCCGAACCCATGGTGCGCTCGGCTTCGATGGTGGCTTTCGGCCAGACCTCTCGCATGGCTTCTTCCACATGTTGGGTAACCTGAGGGTGATTGACCACCGCGGGCGTGGATTCAATCCAGGTGACGCGTGCTTCGCATTGGAAGGCCCTGGCCATCTGTTCGGTCAGTTCCTGGACGCGGCGCTTTAGGTAATCCCGGGTTTCAGCGTTGAAGGTCCGCATGGTACCTTGGAGGAAGACCTCTTCGGGAATGATGTTGAACGCCGTGCCCCCCTGTACTTGACCGATGCTGAGCACCGCGGGGTCCAGGGGGTTGACTTCCCGGGCCATCAGGCTTTGCAGGGCCACGATGAGATGTCCGGCCACGGTCACCGGGTCCCGCGCCAGGTGGGGCATGGCGCCGTGTCCGCCACGACCCCGCAGGTGGATGTTGAGTTCATCCGCCGCGGCCATTACCGGACCGGGGGCCAGGCCCACCCATCCCACGGGTTTGCCGTTCCACAAGTGCAGGGCCAGCGCCATCTCGGGCGTGAACCGTTCCAGGACGCCTTCGCGAATCATGCGTTCCGCGCCGCCCAGGCCTTCTTCGGCTGGCTGGAACAGGAAGAGCACCGTTCCGGAGAGGGCCTCCCGGTGTTGGGCGAACATTCGGGCTACGGTCAGTAGGATAGCCATATGGCCGTCGTGGCCGCAGGCGTGCATGACCCCGGGGTTTTGGGACGCGTAGGATACATCGTTAGTTTCCTGGATGGGCAGGGCGTCCATGTCCGCCCGAAGGAGTAGTCGAGGGCCGGGTTTCCCCGTGTCCAACACGGCCACCACGCCCGTTTCCGCGATGCCCGTATGCACTTCCAGACCCAGTTCCTGGAGCACTTCGGCCACTTTTTGGGAGGTGCGGTGTTCCTGAAACCCCAATTCGGGGTGCATGTGGAAGTCCCGGCGCAGGGCCTGAGACCAGGAGAAAAGTTGCCGGGCTTCGTCCAGCCAGTTCATAGTGACCTCCTTTTCGTTGCTTGGGGATGCCCGAACCGTCCCATCTGAGGGTGGGGGAGGGCCCTGAGCAGGTCTTGTGCTTTAAGTATCAGGGCTACACCGGGCTGCCCACTTCCGGTGGAGATTTCTTCGTGCTGCAGAATGTCCTCATCTACCAGAATATGGCGGGGAGGATGAGGCCAGCCCCAGGGAGACACCGCGCCGACCGGAGCCCCGGTTACTTCCAGGACTTCTTCCGGCGTGGCCAGGGTCAACCGGCGAACACCCAGGGTTTTGCGCAGGGTGGGCCAGTGTGCCCGATAACCTCCAGGGAGCAACAGCAGGATATACTCATGGTGTTCCGTGCGAAACACGATGCTGCGCACCACCTGCTCCAGGTGCTGTCCTCGTTCGGCGGCTGCTTGAGCCAGGGTGGCCGGGGGAGTGGCATGACGAAACACGCGGAAGGGGATGCCTTTTTGGATAAGGACCTTCGTCGCGGAGGTCTCGACGGATGGCTCCCCGGAGGTCAGGATCATCGAACGCCTTCCTGCGCGTGAGAGGCTTCTTCCTGTTCTTGAGGTTCGGGCTCTCGAAGAATATACCCCACACCGCGCACAGTGTAAATCAAACGGGGTTCACCGTGGGCTTCCAGTTTGCGTCGCAGGTAACGGATGTAAACGTCCAGAACGTTGGAGCCCAGGGTGTAAGGGTACCCCCAGACCTCTCGATATAGCCGCTCTCGGGAGAGCACCTGGCGAGGATGCTCCATGAACATACGCAGCAATTCACTCTCTTTCGGTGTCAATTGGATGACGCGCTTGCCGCGTCGGACCTCAAGGGATTCGG
Source organism: Anaerolineales bacterium (assembly GCA_015484985.1). GTDB lineage: Bacteria > Chloroflexota > Anaerolineae > Anaerolineales > DRMV01 > S139-71. Next base: position 8,391 of record WFUL01000037.1, read on the forward strand.
TATTGAAGATGAGGTCCATGAAGCGCAGGACGCGGGACTGAGTCTCATATGCTCGACGCAACAGCGCGCCCACCCGGGCCAGGAGTTCGTCAATGTCGAAGGGCTTCACAAGGTAATCGTCGGCACCTAGGTTAAGACCCTTTACCCGGTTAGCCGTTTCCCTCCGGGCAGTGAGGATGAGGATGGGAAGCCGATGGTCCCGTTCTCGGATGCGTTGACAGACTTCAAAGCCGTCGATGTCAGGGAGCTTCAGGTCCAGAATGACCAGGTTGGGGCTCCATTCCTGGATGCGACGTAGCCCGTCTCGGCCTGAGTAAGCGGTCAACGTTTTGTACCCTTGGATTTGAAGGGCCTCTTGAAGAAGGTTTGCCAGTTCGAGTTCGTCTTCAATGATCAGGATGAGATATGTCATGTCCCTCCTCCCTGAACGAAAAGGATGAGGGTGTGGGAAAGCAAATTTCAATCTGGCCTTCCCGTACCCGCACCCGATAGGCAGGCACATCCACGACGGCGGGCAGGGTGAGGGCCTTACCGGTCCGTAGATCGAAGCGTGCGCCATGGCGAGGGCAGATGATTTCACATCCTTCTATAGTGCCCTCTCCGATAGGACCGCCGTCGTGGGTGCACTCATCGCGAATGGCAAAGAATTCTCCACCGATGTTGAAAATCACGATGGGCTCGCCCTCGATTTCCAGGAACAGTCGCCCTCCTGGGGGGAGTTCCTCTACAGAGGCCACAGGGAAGTAAGTGCATTCATCCGGGTAGGTATAAGATTCGCTCATTGGGAGCCTCCTAACTGTATGAAAGCCAGGGATGTTTTCCTTTTGCCAGAAATAGACCCAGGGCTCCCAAGACAAGCCAGGAGGCCATCCCGGCTTCGGGACCAAAAGGACCTCCGGTCCACCATGTCGGACCGTGGGCGATTCCCTGCCATGGTGCTTGGAGAGGAAGGCCGGAAACCGGAAGGCCGAGGACCAGGCCTTGCATCACGTTCCAGCCCCAATGGAAACCTATGGGCCAGGCCAAGCCCCGGGTGCGATGACGGGCCAGGGCCAGGACAACACCGGCTAGGAAGACGCCGAAGCCCGCCGGGAGGGACCAGCCTGGATTGAGACTGTGGAGCAAAGCGAAAGCCAAGGCGCTGATGAGGATCGCCCAAGGCGAGGACAACCGGGAGGCCAGCACCGAGAACCAGAACCCCCGGAACACCACTTCTTCTCCCCAGGCGCCGAAAAGGAGGCCGACAACCGCATTCAGAAGGCCACTCCCGCGGGTCTCGGCCCGTATCCAGGTCAAACCTCCGCCCAGGGATAACAGCGAGGCGATTCCCAGCCATGCCAGGGAAGCCGAGAAAACCGCCTGGAGGAACGGTCTCATACGCCATCCCTGCCAACCAATGTGGTTCCAGGACCATCCGAAGAGGAACCGGAGCGTCGGGGCTACCGAAGCCCAGGCGGCGATAGCCACCAACAGGCCGTTGATAAGCACCACATCGGCCAACACACCTTGAGCGTTTTGGGAAAGTGACATCCCTGTCAACCATATACCCATACCCAAAAAGGAAACGAAAACAAACACTCCCCCTTGCAGAACCAAGCCGCCGATCACACGTCGAAACGAAGGGATTGGATCAGAGATATACTTGACAAGCGTCATCCTTCGAAGTCCTGATATTCATTATACCAACCCACCTGTGGTACACTATAAGGCACCTGAACGTATCATCCACCTCAAAAAGGAGGAGGCGTGATGAAAGCTCGATGGTGGACACTGCTGCTGATTGTGGCCTTAGTGTTGGGCTTGGCTGCCTGTAAAAAGGCTACCCCAACCCCGACCCAGGCGCCTGAGCCCACAGAAGCTCCGACCGAAGCGCCTGCTGCACCGACGAAGGCACCGGAACCCACGAAGGCTGAACCCGAAGAGCCCACGGGCCCGATGGGCGTTAAAGCCAGCGACCTGGAAGGGGTAACCGTGGAATTTTGGCATGTCTGGTCTCGTCGCGTGGGCGAGGCCCTGGAAGGACTCATCCAGGAGTTCAATGAGACCAATGAATGGGGTATCGTGGTCCAGCCCATCAACCAGGGCGGTTATGGCGAGATGTTCAACAAGATGAACGCGGCCATCAACACCGGTGAGTTGCCCGACCTGGTGGTGGGCTATCAGAATCAGATGCTGGCCTGGGACATGGCCGGGGAAGTCATCGAAGACTTCAACACGTATGTCAACGATCCCACCTTCGGCCTAAGTGAAGAGGAGCAAAAAGACTTTTACGAAGTCTTCTGGCAACAGGATGTGGTGGATGGCAAGCGCTACGGCATCCCTGTGCAGCGTTCGGCGCAGTATATGTTCTACAACGTCACTTGGGCTAAGGAACTGGGCTTTGACGGTCCACCCACAACTCCTGAGGAGTTCTATGAGCAGGCCTGTGCTGCTTATCAGGCCAACCTGAACGACGATAATCCCGACAACGACGGCACGGGTGGCTGGGTAGTAAATAGTGGTGCCTCCGCTGTGGCCGGATGGATTTGGGCCTTTGGCGGCGACATCGTCGATGAGGAAGGTAAGTACACCTTCAACACTCCCGAGGCTGTGGAGGCTCTGACTTTCCTCAAGAAGCTCTTCGATGATGGGTGTGCCTGGATTACCGAGAGCCGTTACCCCAACCCCGAATTCGCGACGCGACAGGCTCTCTTTACCACCAGCAGCCAGGCGGGCATCCCGTACCAGCTGGCGGCCTTTGAGGACGCGGGGAACGACGATGAGTGGACCCTCATTCCCTTCCCCTCCACTGTCGGTACACCCGTCATCAACGTCTACGGGCCTTCCGTGGCCCTGGTGAAGTCCACTCCGGAAGAACAATTGGCCGCTTGGCTCTTCGTGAAGTGGTTCATCATGCCGGAAAATCAGGCCAAGTGGATTGAGGTCAGCGGTTACTTCCCCACCCGCAAGAGCACCGAGCCGCTCCTGAAGGACTACATGGAAAAGAACCCGCAATGGGCGGCGGCCGTAACTTGGTTCCAGAGCGAGGAGACTCTGAAGAAGTTTGAGCCGCGGGACGCCTCCTGGAGCGCGGTGCGCAATGCGGTGGGAGAGCACATCTCCCAAATCTTCTCCCCCGACTTCTCCGCCGACCAGATTCCCGCCTTGCTGGAGCAACTCCAGCAGGTCGCTGAGGAACTGTACGCGGAGTATCACTAATCCCGTTGACTTCGGGCGGTCTCTTAGGAGGCCGCCCGGGGTACTTTCGGGATAAGAAGGTGGCCAGATGTTGGGCAGGAAACGGCCCAACATCTGGTTTCTTTTTTCAAGTAGAATAGGCCTTCGATGTCATCTTGATCCTTTGGGAAGACCTTGCGTGCAGGAGCATGATTTATGACATGGTGGCACACGCTGACTCTGGGTTTGGTGCAGGGGGTCACGGAATTCCTCCCCATTTCCAGTTCGGCCCATTTAGCCCTATTGCCTGTGTGGTTGAATTGGCGTCTACCGGCTAATGAGGCGTTTGTGTTTAGCGTGTTGGTCCAGGTCGCTACCCTGTTGGCCGTGATGGGCTACTATCGAAGACCCCTCAAGCGCATTCTCAGGAGCATGTGGCAGGATATAACCCGCCGTAGAAGGATGCACCCGGATACCCGTTTAGGCCTGCTCCTTCTGTTGGCCACGTTGCCAGGGATCATCGTGGGTGCGCTGTTCAAAACGGCCATTGAAGCCGCCTTTGTCCAACCTCGTCAGGTGGCCGTTTTCCTTGGAGTCACGGCGCTTCTCATGGCCCTGGCGGAACTTCGGGGACGTCACCAGCGCTCCATGCATTCTTTGCGTTGGTGGGAGGCACTTTTCATCGGTGGATTTCAGGCTCTCGCGTTGCTTCCTGGGATTTCCCGTTCCGGCGCGACGATTTCTGGAGCTATGCTGCAGCACCTCAAGCGGGAAGATGCAGCCCACTTCTCCTTTCTCCTCGCTGTTCCCATCATGTTGGGTGCTGGCATCGTAGCCTTGTATGATTTGCTCACCTTCCCTGGCCCACATCTGCAGAGGCTTTTGGGTCCGTACTTGCTGGGTTTCGTGGTGGCCGGGGTTTCGGGTTATGTCTCCATTCATCTGCTCTTAGGTCATTTGAGGCGCCGTTCGCTATGGATTTTCGTGGCATACTGTCTTGTTGTGTCGGTATTGACCTGGATGAAAACATCATGAGGATGTTGCGCTCCTTGGCTTGGATCCTTGGGCTCTGGTTGTTTTGGGGATGTACTCCGTCGAGGACGACGACCCCCGTTCCTCCTTCCCCCACGCCTCCCCCGACCTTGCGCGTGTTTCGGGTGCCCGAAGCTCGTATCCTGGACCCTGTATGGCGCTCCTGTGCCCGCAAGCAGGACATTCTCCTCTCCTTCGAGGAGTTGTCCTACCCGCCTTCGCCGCCATCAGCGGACCTGTGGCTGACCTGGGGGCCCCGCCCATGGAGGTCAGATGTCCCCAGTTACGTCTTGGCCTGGTGGTCTCTTCGTCCTGTGGTTCATGCCACAGTGGGCGTGGAGCGTATTGCCGTCGAAACCTTGCGGGATATCTATCGAGGCGTATTGCGTTCGTGGACCGAAGTAGGTGGTGACGACCTTCCCCTGATACCCTTGCTTCCTCCCCCCGGTCATCCTCTGTACTCGGGATTGGCAGCGTTGATTGCCCCTTTCCCGTGGCCGGGCGATTTAGTCTGGGTGGCCTCGCCGGAGGAGGTCGTGCGTTTGACCCAGGAACGTCCGGGAACGCTGGGATGGTTGCCCGAACCCTGGTGGCGATTCGCCCGGGAAGAAGGACTCCAACCGCTTGCGGTAGACGGTTCTCCTGAAGACCTGGTGGGACCATGGCCCTTGTTGCTTCAATGGGCCCCAGGAGCCGAAGTCCCTATCCCGCTTTTGGGTTGCCTTCAGACGCAAGTCTCAACCTTTTTGACCCAGGAGGCAGCGCCGTGACCCCTCGTCTGGGGCGTATTGCCCGAAATACCTTGTTGGTAGCCTTGTTTTTCGGTGTGGACAAAGTGGTGGCGCTTGTGCGCACCATCTTAGTGGCCCGTCGGTTCCAACTCTCTCCCGAAATGGATGCCTTCAACGCGGCCAATAACGTTCCCGATATGCTTTTCGCCCTCATCTCCGGGGGTGCGCTGGCCATGGCCTTCATCCCGGTGCTTTCCGAGGTGCTCACCCTGGAAGGACGCCGTCCTATGTGGGCCTTGTTCTCCCGCATTGCGAATCTGGCTTTTCTGGTCACCGGCTTCTTGGCCCTGCTGGTCGGTGTTCTGGCCCGTCCTTTGGTGGCCAGCATCATTGCTCCGGGTTTTTCGCCGGAGTTGCAGGCGCTTACCGTTCGCCTGATGCGCCTCGATTTACTGGCTCTGCTCATCTTTTCTTTGAGCGGTTTGGTGTCTGCATCACTGTACGCCAACCAGCATTTTCTCCTCCCCGCCATGGCACCCGTCCTCTATAACGTGGGCCAAATTGTCGGGATTCTCGCCTTTGCGCCCCGTTGGGGCATTTATGGCTTGGTATATGGTGTGATTTTGGGTGCGCTTATGCACTTGGGTATTCAGGTGCCCGGCTTGGTGCGTTTTGGTTTCCGGTGGCTGCCTCGCCTGGACGTGCGCCATCCTCGGGTGCTACAAGTGCTGCGTCTCATGGGGCCCCGGGTGGCTACTATGCTCTTTATCCAGACCATTTTCATTGCCCGGGACCATTTCGCCTCTTTCCTGGGGTCCGGTGCGGTTACGGCCCTGGCCTATGGCTGGTTCATCATGCAGGTACCTGAGACCCTTTTGGGGACGGCTGTGGGTTTGGTGCTGCTTCCCACCTTTTCAGAGCTGTGGGCTCGGCGGGATGTAGAAGGTTTCCGTCGCATGGTGAATTTGGGCATACGTACCGTATTGGCCTTCAACCTGGCCGCGGCTGCGGTCCTGGCTGCTGGGCTGCCCTATCTGCTCCCGGTGTTGGGATTGGAATTCCAGGATACCCAGCTGGTGGTCTGGACGGCGCGAGCATATCTGGCTGGCATGGCGGGCCACGCTTTGCTGGAGTTGGTCGCCCGCAGTTTTTATGCCCAGCAGGATGCGGTCACCCCCCTGGCAGCTTCGGCCTTTAACACCTTTCTGTACCTGGCGCTGGCCCTGTTCTTTGGGCGACGATTGGGAGCTGTAGGGATTGGCCTGGCCAATTCGCTGGCTTTCACCACCGAGGCTTTGTTGTTGCTCGTCCTGCTGGTTCGACGGCATCCGGGTACGGCTCGTTTGACAGGAACCTGGTGGCGTACTCTGGCCGCGATGGTGGTTGGGGGTGGATGGGTATAC
>WFUL01000038.1 GCA_015484985.1 Anaerolineales bacterium
ATAAGAGACAGCTGCATCATGGCGTCGAGATCACGGACCCGGCCATCGTCGCGGCCGCGACGCTCTCGCACCGCTATATCACGGATCGCCAGTTGCCCGACAAGGCCATTGACCTCATCGACGAGGCCGCAGCCCGCCTGCGCACGGAACTGGAATCCAAGCCCAAGGCCCTGGACGAAATCGAGCGCCAGATCATGCAACTGGAGATCGAACGCGAGGCGTTGAAGAAGGAAACCGACCCGGCCTCCCGGGAGCGGCTGGAGAAGATTGAGGAAGAAATCGCCAACCTGCGGGAAAAGGCCCGGGAACTGGAGGCCCGGTGGCGTCTGGAGAAGGAGGTCATCGAGGAACTGCGTAAGGTCAAGGAGGAAATGGAGCAGGTCCGCATCGAAATCGAGCAGGCCGAGCGGGAGGCCGACCTGGAGAAGGCTGCGTACCTGCGCTACGGCAGGCTTCCCGAACTGCAGAAACAGCGCAAGGAGCTGGAGGCCCGGCTGCAGGAGATCCAGAAGGACGGCGCGCTGTTGCGGGAAGAGGTCACCGAGGAGGAAGTGGCGGAAATCGTCTCCGAGTGGACGGGCATCCCGGTGAGCAAGCTGCTGGAAGGCGAGCGGGAGCGCCTGGTCCACCTGGAGGACTACATCCACCACCGCATCGTGGACCAGGAGCAGGCGGTCAAGGCCGTGGCCAACGCCATCCGCCGCGCCCGCGCCGGCATCCAGGACCCCAACCGGCCCATCGGTTCCTTCATCTTCCTGGGTCCCACGGGCGTGGGCAAGACCGAACTGGCCAAGGCCTTGGCCGAGGTGCTCTTCAACGACGAGCGTGCGCTGGTGCGCATTGACATGAGCGAGTACCAGGAGAAGCACTCGGTGGCCCGGCTCATCGGCGCGCCGCCCGGCTACGTGGGCTACGAAGAAGGCGGCCAGTTGACCGAAGCGGTGCGCCGCCGGCCCTACAGCGTGGTCCTCTTCGACGAAATCGAGAAGGCCCACCCCGAGGTCTTCAACGTGCTCCTGCAGGTGCTGGACGACGGTCGGCTCACCGACGGCCAGGGCCGCACCGTGGACTTCCGCAACACCGTCATCATCATGACCAGCAACCTGGGCACGGAACTCTGGATGCGGGAGACCTACCCCACCCGGGAGGAAATCCAGCAGGTGCTGCAGCGCTTCTTCCGGCCCGAATTCCTCAACCGCATCGACGAAATCGTGGTCTTCAAGCCGCTGACCAAAGAACACATGCGGGCCATCGTGGACCTGCAAATCCGCCGGGTGGCGGAGCGCTTGGCGGCCCAGCGCATCACCCTGCAGGTCACCGAGCGGGCCAAGGACTGGTTGGCCGAAGTGGGCTACGACCCGGACTTCGGCGCTCGGCCCCTGAAGCGGGCCATCCAGCGGGAACTGCTGGACCCACTTTCCCTCAAGGTGCTGGCGGGCGAAATCAAGGAAGGCGACACCGTGGAAGTGGACCTGGATGAGGAGGGCAAGGCCCTGGCCTTCAAGGTGGTGGCCCGGGCCGAGGAAGAAGCACCGGAGACCCTGGGGGTGTAAAAATGGATGATGCTGGCAGCGGCTTCGCCCGCTGCCAGCATCATCGCTTCTCTTCACGCCCTCCGTGCATTGGCCCACCAGTATAGGGCCACCAGGCCCACCCCCAGGAAGGCACCCAGCCAGAGGGCCCGATGCCAGGTCGCCGGGTTCCCGCCATGAGGGGACGAGGGTGTGGGCACCCAGGGCTCCACGGCCACGGGCCAGGGCCTGGGCGTGGGCGTTCCCGGCATCGAGGGCGTCTCTGGGGTCAACGGCACCTCCGCTGCGGGAGGCGTGACGGCCGCCCTGGGGGTCACCTGGACCCAATCGGGCCGCGTCCCGACCCACACCCGCACCTGATACGTCAGCACGTCACCGGTGCGCAGGAACACCCGCAAGCGAAGCACATACGGCCCCTCGGGCAGGGTCTGGGTATCCCAGGCGGTCAGGAATCCCCGGACCACGGGCTCGGTCAAAGTGGCCAGGGGAATCCAGCCCCGGGGCATAGGCGTGGCCGAAGGCGAGGAGGGAGGCAGGAGCTGGAAATCCAGTACGGCCTTCTGGAAGTTAGGCACAGCCGTTCGGCCCTGCACCAGCACCTGGCCATGGACCACGGCCTCCGCCTCGGGCCAGGTGATGGTGATGGGATGCACCGGAGGGGGTGGGGGCGTGGCCGTGCTCCCCAGCAGGAGCAATACCCATCCCCACCTCATCCAGAAGAAGCGCATCGTGTTCATGGGTTTCGTCATCCTCGTGAGATCATTCGATAGGGAGCGAAAGGCGAGCCTTCTGGCATAACCACCAACCGCCCCGGTCCAGCCATTCCTCCAGAGTGGGACTGGAAGTCCGCCCCTGGAGGGCATCCTGATAAATCCCCACACCCCAGCGAACGTATCGCTTCGTTTCCTCAGGCCACCAACTCTCGGGTTCCTGCAGGCGCTTGAACCCCCCATTGTAGGCGGCCAGGGTCAGGCGCACATCGCCTCCCGTGTGATCCCAGGCCCGCTTTAGGTAGTTCAAACCCCGACGGGCGTTGGTCTCGGGGTCGTACGGGTCTTCTCCTTCGGCAAAATGGTAGGGCATGACCTGGAAAAGGCCCATGGCACCCGCGCGAGAACGTGCCCGAACATATCCACAAGATTCAATCTGCATCACCGTCGCGACCAGATTGGGGTCGAAATCGTATTCCTCTGCCCAGCGGAGGATAAAGGGCGTCCAATAACGGACTTCCGCGGTGAACAGAGGGGCCAGGAGTGTTCCCGGGGGAGCATCTTCCGCTGAAGACCAAACGTCGTCTTGTACCATAGGGGCTCCTGAGGAGTCTGCAACGGGCCATGGGGATAGGGCTTTACATATCAGGATGACCAGAAAAAGACTGAGAAAACCGATCACCACATGCAGCCCATCACGCATACGCATCGCCTCATCCGTGGTCTCTTCTTCTAGAGTATACCGGGACCTGAGGACAACATTTTCTAACAAAGGCTGTTTCAAAGACACATTTCCACGTGGTTGGCGTAGGCCTGACCAGGTACGGGACTGAAAGGGAGAAGAGATAGAACGAGCAGCGGCTTCACCGCTGCTCGTTCTATCTCTTCTCTCCTTCTTCCATTCCTCGGCAACTTTTGCGTGCCCCCCACGTTCCCAGCGGCTCCGGTTAGGTACAAGATGTTGTACAATTGTTTTGTAGTAGAGTTTGGAAAACGAGATACCCACATGAACGCTTGGCTGATGCTTGTCTACTTTCTGAAAGGCCAGGTCCTTTTTGTGTTGGCCGTAGCGCTGTATATCCAAACCCGGCGTTATTCTCGTTTGGCCCTGGCCCGTGCCCTGCCTTGGCTGTCCAGCTACGCTTTTTTAGAAGCCCTGTATAACTGGAGCGCCCTCTGGACACCTCCGCGAGTGGGGGAGCTTTCGTGGGAAAGCCTGCGCGCCGGTCTTTTCGGCTTATCGTTTTTAGTACTCATTTGCGCAGCGAATCAGCTCTGGCCTTCCCCAAAACGCCTGCGCGCGCTGGCTTGCTGGGGCCTTTTGGCCTTGGGCACTATCGTATGGACGGGCGGCCTGTCCTACGCCCTTTCATCCCAAAACTTCGCCCTGCTGTATCGCTGGGGAACCTGGTTCCTGGCGTTTCCGGCCATCACACTCACGGCCTGGACTTTACGATCTCACGCCCAGGTCCACATCCTCCCCCTGAATGCACCCCATCTTTATCGCACCCTACGATTTAGTGGTGTGGCCTTTTTCCTGTACGGATGTCTGTTACTGCTGGAAAACTTCCCCTTTATCCAACCCTTTCATCTCGAACAGCTCCATCCCCTCCACTTCTTGACGCTGGCGGTCTTCGTATTCGGCATGTTACGTGGATTGGATATCTTCGAAGTCGAGACCCGAAGGCGCGTGGAAACCATGGAACTGGCCCAGGCGCGCCGCATGGAACGGGAACAACTCTTCCGGGAACTGCACGACGGCGCTTTGCAGGACATTTACGCGGCGGGGCTGTGGCTCCAGCGCCTGAAAGCCACTCTGTCGAAACCCCAGCAGGACCAGGTCAACGAAATCCTCCGCACCCTCAACCAAGCCCAGCGGGAAATTCGCACCATGCTGATGCAAGCCGACCAAGGCGGGTACGGGGATCTGGATATCCATCGTGCCCTGGCGGCACTGGTGGAAGAGGCCCGCCGCATTTCAGGAGCCGAGATCTCCTTCCACGGGGAAGCCGTTCCCCGGTGGGAAGCCAAACGAGCACTACATTTACTGGCTTTCGCGCGAGAAGCTCTGGCCAATGCCATACGCCATGCCCACACGCCCTACATTGAGGTACGCCTGTTGCGAGAGGGTGATAATATTCGCCTGGAAATCATCGACCACGGACAGGGATTTTCGCGCACTGCACGCAAAGGTTTCGGGCTTCGCAACATGGAAGAGCGTGCATTGCTTTTGGGTGGACAGATGCAAATCGACAGTCAACCCGGTCGAGGCACTCGTGTCGTGCTGACGGCACCTTTAGTTTCATAGCCATGGTAAGGGAGGCTCCGATGAGTATTCGTGTGTTGCTGGTCGACGATCATGAGGTGGTGCGGGCAGGTCTGCGCATGTGGCTGGAAAGTGAACCGGATATTACTGTAGTGGCCGAGGCCGGAACGGCCCAGGAGGCCCAGGAGAAAGTGAAAGATGTGCGGCCGGATGTGGTCGTTATGGACTTGCGCCTGCCGGACCAAAGCGGCCTCACGGCTATCCGTGCCTTGCGACAGCGTTTCCCCAACCTCGGTATCGTTATTTTGTCTTCATACGCGAACGAGCGCTTCCTGAACGAAGCCCTGTCCCTGCGGGTGAACGCTTACGTCCTCAAGGAAACCGGCAGCAACGAACTCCTGCGCTCCATCCGGGCCGCCGCGCCTGTCTCTTATACACATCTC
>WFUL01000039.1 GCA_015484985.1 Anaerolineales bacterium
GGTCAAGAACATTGTAAATCCTTCAATTTCTCCGGTCAATAGGTTTTCGCTCCTGTCGTATACCCACATCTTACGGGATTCGAGGCCGAAGTTATTTTCGGCATATCTCGCGTAGTCCTGTCCGGACACGGGAGCGCAGGAAAAAAATAAATTGATACAGCGACGGCGAAGCCGTCGCTGTATCAATTTATTTCCCTCTCCTTTGGTCCCATGCCCAGACAGGACTATCTACGGCTTACAGAGATAGGTTGGGCTAGCATCTGACATGCCCTTCGCTTGAGGCGAGAAACAGGGAACGCGCTTGAGATATGGGTATGCACCAGGTTTTCGTTCTGAGGTCTGGACAAGAGTTTGGACAACCGCTGCACGCAGGTATACTTCTTGAGGGCATAGGCCGAAGCGGACACGGGACCGAAGGAAAGGAAAACAAGGCTCAGGGATCACCTGAAAATCCCCCATCCGAACGTCAAGGGGCGATTTTTTCCACATACTGAACGGTCAGAGAGCAGGCCGGAGGGAAATAAGGCTTCACGTTTCCCCAGGTCAAAGGGAGGCCCCCCTCGCTCTCTTCGTAAGCGGAAGCCAAGGCCTGGTATACGCAATTGGGATTGTGGTAGTTGGCGATGGTGAAACGCCAAAGGTCCACATAGGGAGCCACATCTCCGGGAGTCTTATAGGTGAGGTTGTAGATAGTCTGACCCAGTTGGTGACAGGTGGCCCGTAAGAGATAAGCAAAGATATACAGAGATTCCGGACTGCGTTTTAAGGCAATGCCTTGAGGACAGGTATTGCAGGCCAGATTGGCCTGGGTCCAGAGGGCGTGGTAGAGAAGTTGGCGCTTTTCCGCGCTCAAATACGGATAGGGGGTGCAGTTCCACCCACCCAGCACCTTCCGACACAGCGGCCAGTACACTTCGGGCTCCCAGAGCAGCAGCGTGTCCAGGGCTTCAAAAGTGAGGTGTCCAAAGCCCACCTCTTGTTTCTCAAAATACGTTCCCGGCCAAAATTGGCTCTCGTGCGCGATAAGGCGCTTGAAGAGCACGGCAGGAATGCCCACCTGACGTGAGATGGCCCAAATCATCTCGTCGAAGCGGTTCTGCCATTCATAGACCAGGGGAAGGGCGCGCTCCAGGCCACACTCATTGGCGAGGTTGGGTTCTTGCAGGCCCCAGTTGGGACATGTCGAAGCATCCACCAAACCGGCTTCGATGAGGCGACCCGCCAGGTAATAGTAACGGGCCTGCGTCGCCAAGGCAGCAGGGGCGTTCGGGGTAAACAACCAGGTGGGCAGTTTTCCCTGCGCCGGAGGAAAAGCACCCCAAAACCAGGAACACGCGTCCCATCCATCTTCTCGCCATTGGGAACTCAGGATATTGACCCGCACGGTGGGACCATCGGGAAGGATGCGAATCGAAGCTTCGTACCGGGAGGACGCGTCTCCCCAAGTGGATTCCGCCCAAAAGGTGAGCTCCACCATCCGCTCTCCCGTTTCTTCATCCACCACCCATCCTTCCACCTCGTCGTTGATTTCGATGGTGCAAAATTCCCCCTGGCACTCCACCTCCTCACCCTCAACGTCTACCACCACGGAGGAAATCGAGGCCTCAGGGAAGGGCTCTTTCCCCATCAAGGTGATTCCAAAGGGATAAGGACACCGCATATAAGGAAATTCCGGTGTGCACCTATCCTCCAGGTACAGCCATACCGAGGGCTTGGGATATTTTTGTTTGACCTTGCGGGTGACCACCTGGATACCCGCGAAGAAAAGGTAGAGGCCTTCACATTTGGAGATATCTCCATCCTCTTTATTCACCTCAGGGCACGGGGGAGTGGAAATCCACGTGAGATAGATATCCCACCCACAGTTGGTGAAAATTTCCGTTGGTGTGGGTTGCCCAGGATGGTCGATATAAACGCGGCAAACGATTTCCCCGGGCTTCTGCCACGAAAGCAACCACCATTCGTACACTTCTTGGGTAACCGTCTCCTCTCGTTCTCGGGGAGGCGGCGGGGAAGATGGGGAAAATGTTTGGATATTCAACAGAATGAGGATACTTAGTGGGGCAAGCGCAAAGCAGATGCTACGGTGCCCACAAGGGAACGCCATTCTTATCGGCGGGGTCATCATCCACTCAGAAGACGGTCCAACAAGGCCTGCAACTCTTCCTCAGAATAAAAGTGGAGGACAATACGGCCCCGGGAGGGTTTCCCACGAATCTCCACCCGCGTGTTCAAACGTCGCTCCAAACGCCGGGCCGCGTCCTCCAGGAAGGGGTCGGTAGAACGGGCTCGTGGGGGAGGGACAGTAGACGCGGCTTCCTGCTTGAGGCGACGGCGCACCAGGTCCTCCGTCTGGCGCACGGTCAGATGGAGGCGTCGGATTTCTTCCAGGGCCCAGACCTGGTCGGCCTCATTCAGGGCCAACAGGGCCCGGGCATGGCCTTCTTGAATGTCCCCCGCCATCAGCGCGGCTTTCACCGGCTCACTAAGTTTCAACAGGCGCAGGGTATTCGTGACCGCCACCCGGCTTTTTCCCACCCGTTGGGCAATCTCCGCGTGGGAAAGGCCGAATTCCTCGTGCAGTTGTCGGTAGGCTTCGGCTTCCTCCAGGGGGTTCAAATCGGCCCGCTGGACGTTTTCCACCAAAGCCCATTCCAGGCGCTCCCGCTCACTCAATTCCCGTACAATGACGGGCACTCGTTCCAGACCCGCGGCCCGGGCCGCGCGCCATCGGCGCTCGCCAGCCACCAGGATATATTCACCGGGTTTCTCCCCTCGACTGACGATGAGAGGCTGTAGGATGCCGTGCTCCCGAATGGACGCGGCCAGTTCCTGTAGGGCTTCCGGTGTCATGTGTTGACGGGGTTGGCGGGGATTGGGTCGGATGGTGTCGATGGGGATATACAGAATGCCCCGAGAGGCATCTGCCTCTTCTTGGGGGAGCAATGCACTTAAACCACGTCCCAGTCCCTTCCGTTTCCGACTCATGAGGAAACCTCAGCTTCTTCCACCACCTGTCCGGGGTCCAATGGGGGTGCTTTGCGCCCATCACCCTGGAGTAATTCGCGAGCCAACATGGCATAAGCCCGACCTCCCAAGGAACGAGGAGCGTAGATGTTGATGGGCAGGCCGTGGGAGGGGGCTTCCGCCAATCGCACGCTTCGGGGAATCAGAGTACGAAAGACCTTATCACCCAGGAATTCCTTGACCTCTCGGTACACGTCTCGGGAAAGTCGGGTACGGGGGTCGTACATGGTGATGACCACACCTCGCACATCCAGTTCCGGATGCAGCGCGGATTGCACCCGCCGGATGGTCTGCATGAGCAGGCTCAGCCCTTCCAGAGGCAGGTATTCGGCCTGAACGGGGATGATGACGCCGCCCGTTGCCGCAACCAAACCGTTGAGGGTCAACAATCCCAGGGAAGGTGGGCAGTCAATGAAGATGTAGTCAAAACGGTCCAGAATGGGTTGCAACGCGCGGCGCAGCTTCATCTCCCGGGCCAATTCACCCACCAACTCGACTTCGGCCCCGGCCAGGTCCGGCGAGGCCGGGAGCAAATGGAGATTCCATTTGGGATTCCGCAACAGCAGCGTACTCACAGGGGCGGCGCCCAACAACGCCTCGTACGTACCCCGCTGGACGTGGTACTTCTCCACACCCAACGAGGATGTGGCGTTGGCCTGGGGGTCCAGGTCAATCAGTAGCACCCGATAGCCCCACTGCGCCAGATAGGCGCTGAGGCTCACCGCGGTCGTGGTCTTACCCACTCCTCCCTTTTGATTGACCAGGGCATACACACGGGCGGTCATGGGGCATACTCCGCCAGGACTTCGCGGATTTCTTCCTCCGTGGGAACGCCATCCAGACCTTCTCGCTCTACCGATTTGGAGGCCAGATAAGTGGCCACGTGCAGGGCGTGCACGGGATCACGGGTCTCATACAGGCGCACAAAGAAACACGCGGCAAAGATGTCCCCGGCTCCCGTGGGGTCCACCTCCCGTACCCGAGGCGCATCCGCGTGAATCACTTCTCCCTGCCAGTATAGGTCCGCGCCTTCCGGTCCTCGGGTCACCACCAGTATCGGGGTCATGCTGGCCAAATCGGGGATGCGGCTCTCATCGAAGGCCAGGTCTTCAATGCTCAAGACCGCCGCGCCCACCCGAGGCAGCACATAGGGAGCCTCGGGCCAGGGACCCGGGCGCACACGACCTCGGTCGTCCCATTCCCGCAACCATCCTTGAGGCGTCACCCCCACCAATCCGTACGTAAACAAAGGAATCATGCGCGGATCCACTTCCTGGGCCACGGGCGCCAGATGCACAATGGGCGCTCGACGCCACGCTGGGGGAATGTGATAGTCCTTCAAGAGCGTGGCCACACGATGCAGATACTGAACCCGCCCCTTGGGCGTATGCCGATTTTCAAACGTGGTCGTCTCCTCCGAAGGGACCCGGTGAATCTCCAAACCCTCCAGGGGGCGCAGGTCCACGTCCTCCGAACAAGCCGTGACCACGCCTACACGCAAACCCAGACGACGGGCCGTCAAACCGGCATAGGAAACCGTCCCACCTAAATGGTAACCCCCCGGTACAACATCTTGTGTCACGTGACCCACGATGAGGTAATCGATCATGACCTTGCCTCCCAATTCGTTGGGTTCATTATACCCCGAGAACGCGTGGGACGAAGATGTGCGAAGGGCCCGTCCTGGGGTCTCTTACCCAGTCAAGGCAAAGGGGGGTCCTGGAAATACGTTTCGACCACCGTGCGCCAAGCGTCATCCGGGGCACTTTCCACCACCAGAGCCAAGAAGTCGCGCGGTTCGGTAATATGACCCGCCCACTGGTCGCGATAGGCCTGGAGCAAGGTGAAGAAGGCCGCGTCACCCAGGGTCGTGCGTAAATCCCGCAGGAAGTAGGCCCCACGGAGATACACCGCATCCCGATAGGCCCTCCAACCCTGGTAATCGTAAATCGAACGGTTGATGGGCCCACGGGGGTTGTAATAATCCACCCGGTACGTCCACCACCAGTCCAGCCCACGGGGGTACTGATGCTCATAGTACAGGGCCTCCGCGTAAGTTGCCAGTGCCTCGTCCATCCAGGGGTCCAGGGCCTGGTCATTGGCCACCTGGGCGAACCACCACTGATGGGCCGTCTCGTGAACGGCGATGGTAATGAGGAAGGAGGCCCGATCGCCGTTGTAGAAGTCGAAGAAACGGCTGCTCACGTAGTACAGTCCGTCGTATTCCATCCCATCAGGGAAATCGGCCTGCACCAGGGTGAGCCGGGAACGATGGTAGGGTCCGAACAGAGCGCTGTAGGTCTCCAGAGCCTCCACCGTGGCCGCTACCATGTCCCGCCCAAAAGCCTCTTCGGCCAGGAAGAAGAAGCCTTCCACCTGGATGTCCGGTTGCGCCTGAGTCTGGACCCGACGATAGTAAGGGCTCATGGAGAACACCACCTGGCGAGCCTGTTCCAGATGGTAACAACGCACGTCTTCCCTGTCCTCCGAGCAGGGGACGCTCAGGGCATTGGTCACGATATCAAAGGGTTGCGGTATATTGACCAGTTCCAGGCGAACGTTGAAATCGGCCAATGGGTAGACCAGATGTTCACCGTGGTACCAGGGAGCATGGATCAACCATCCTTTTTGAGGGTGGTAAGGGGGGATGAAGGCATACCAATCGGTCAAATTGGTCTGTCGAGAGGTGTACCCAAAGACCATGGGGCTCTCCGGCCCTGGACGTCCCGTCAGCCGGGGCAGGGCCAAGGTAAAGGCCACCTGCAAGGTGACGGTCTGTCCGGGGTCCAGGGGAGGCGTCAAGTACACCGTCACCCGAGGGCCTTCAACCTCGTACAATGCGGCTTTCGGACGCTCTCGTCCCAACCTTACTCCCTGGAAGTACAGCACCCCGGGATAGCGGGCCGGCTCCAAGATTAAGGGGAGTTGATCCAGGGGTTGCCCCGTAGTGTTGGTATACGTAATGACCTCCTGGACCTGAACCAGTTGGCGCAGGTAGTCGAAACGGGCCTCCAGGGTGTATTGGGTAGGCGCACGGCCCCAGGGCCAGGGTGTGGGAGTGGCCGTCGGAGTTTCTGTAGGATACAACGGTCGGGGGGTCCGTGTGGGAGGAAACGTGGACGTCGGGCGTGGGGTGAAGGTTGGCGGTGGCGTGGGCACCAAAGGGAAGGACCACGACCACAAAAGGGGCTCCAACGCCGCGTAGCACAGGGCAATGAACAGGGCCAGCAAAACTCCGGATAGAATCCACCGTCCTCGGTGCTTCAACCCCTCTGCTCCTCAGGGAAAATTGTGGAACCCCGCGCTCTCTCACGGGGTTCCGGATGACGGCTCAAACGCTTCATTACGTGTAACCCCCTCTCTTACAGGACGTTGCGCCTTCATGGCAGCAGGACTTTCGGCGGTATCAGCATGTCCTGTACCGCCTGTTTGGCCTCGGGCGTGCGCACATGCTCCGCGGTCACGGTGATGGCGATTCCCCCCCGCACGTGGAAGGCCCCGGTCACCCGGATGAAGTGGGGGTCCAGGGCTTTCACCAGGTCGTCCAGGATTTGGTTCACGACGTGCTCGTGGAAGACCCCCTCATTACGATAGGACCACAAGTACAGTTTGAAGGACTTGGACTCCACGATGCGTTCATCGGGTACGTAATCCACCCGTAAAGTGGCGAAATCCGGCTGCCCCGTGACCGGACACACGCACGTGAACTCCCGGGTCTCCAGGGTCACCAGGTAATAGCGCCCGGGTGCCCGATTAGGAAAGGCTTCCAGTTTCTTGCTGGGTTGCGCCTTCCGTCCCAGCAGGGTCAGTCCTTGGACATCTTCCGATTGTGTGCTCATACCCATTCCTCCCCATTGATGGAAATTCCGTCCCCATTGTAGCAAGCGTACCCTCCTCCAGAGGACCCAACCCCCGGGGCCCTTTACCCCGGCACAATGCGCGTGCCCGTTTCCCCTCGCAGGGCGCGCGTGATGTTTTCGGGATTGGTGATCAAAGCCGGGTTACCGGTCCGCTCGACGAACTGAATGCAGGCCTGAATCTTGGGCAACATACTCCCCGGAGCGAAGTGCCCCTCTTCCATGTAGCGTTTGGCTTCGGACACCGTCATCCTGTCCAGCCATTGCTGATTGGGCTTTCCGAAGTTCAGGGCGACTTTTTCCACGCCGGTGGAAATCAGGAAGAGGTCCGCGTGGATGCGCCAGGCCAGCAGGCCACTGGCCCGGTCCTTGTCCACCACCGCGGCCACTCCGCGCAGTTCTCCTTTGGCATTGCGGACCACGGGAATGCCCCCACCGCCCACCGCAATGACCACCCAACCCTGTCGCACCGCGTCCCGAATGGCGTGCTCCTCGATAATGGCGATGGGTTCCGGCGAAGGGACCACGCGGCGCCATCCGCGTCCCGCGTCCTCTACCACGTGCCATCCTTCCGCGGCAAAGCGCTCGGCTTCTTCTCTCGTGAGAAAGCGCCCGATGGGCTTGGTGGGATGATGGAAGGCCGGGTCGTTGGGGTCCACCAGGACCTGGGTCACTAGGGTCAGGGCCATGCGCGGCAGCCCACGGCGGGTGAACTCATTATCCAGGGTCTGTTGCAACATGTATCCAATGGAGCCCTGGGTGTCCGCCACAATGAGGTCCAGGGGGGTCATGTGGAGTTCGTGCGCGGCCAGTTCGTTCCGCCTCAGGATGAAACCCACCTGGGGACCGTTGCCATGGGTAATGACCACGTTCCAGCCTTCTTCAATCATGTCCGCGATATGGCGGGCTGTGGTACGCACGGCGTCCCATTGATGGGGTACGTCGGGGTGTTTGGGGTCGGGAATCAGGGAATTCCCGCCAATGGCCACCACTGCGGTGCGCTGTCCGGTTTGCATCGCTTGCCTCCTCTTTTCCATGTATAGAAGTGCTCCCCTTTTCAGGATACCATCCCCCACTCCCCCCTCAGATGCGCTTTCGTTTCCACACCCGCACCCGATGGAGGTCTTCCTGGGGTACCCAGCCCTTCGCTCCCCATAAGTCCAGAAGTTCCTCCAGGGTAAAGAAGGCGTGCACCCGCAGACCCTGCCCTTCCAGAAAGGCCCGACCGCCCGCTTCCCGGTCAATGAGCACCACTACGTCCCGCACCTGCAAACCTACCTCCCGGAGACGGCCGAGGGCCTCTTGTTTGGAGGCGCCTGTGGTGAGTACATCATCCAGGATGACCGCCACTTCGCCGGGCTCGAACACGCCTTCCACCCGGGCCGCAGTGCCGTAGGCCTTCACGTCCTTGCGGGGGTACACCAGCGGCCAGCCAAAAGTCAGGCTCACCGCCGTTCCGATGGGAAGGGCCGCGTAGGGCAGCGGCGCCAGGCGGTCAAACGTGAGGGATTGAAGCAGGAATCCGTAAGCCATGGCCACCCGGTGCAAGACCTCGGGAAACCCCACCAAACGGCGCAGGTCGAAGTAGATGGGGGCCTGTTGACCCGATTTCAAGGTGAAGGCACCGAAACGCACACATCCGGTGTCCACCAGGTCCCGGGCCAACTGGACCTTCACCTCTTCCAGGTGGGGCGGAGGCGGGGTTTTGCCTCCGCCCGCGGCTTCGGCCATCAAACGACGGGTGACCTCGGCCAAGGCGCGGGCTTGCTGGGCCGGGTCATCGGACCGGGCCAGGCTCCGAGAGACGGGGAAGAGGATACCCAACCCATCCGCGCGACGCCCGGCCTGATACGCCGCTTCCAGCGAACCCCCTTGCGCGCCCACTCCGGGGGCCAGAATCCACCGTTCAGGAGCCATCTGGCGCACCCGGGCCAGGGCATGGGTTTGGGTTGCCCCCACCACGAAACCCACCTGCTGGGGCGACGTCCCGCGCCGAAGGCCCTGGGCCAGGGCCAGGTAATACGGCACCCCGCCGGCCAGAGGCGCCTCCTGCACCTCCCACGCACCCGGGTTCGACGTGCGCACCAGCAGGAAAAGCCCTCGGTCGCCGTACCTCAGAAACGGCTCCAGCGCGTCCCGGCCCAAATGGGGGAAAAGGGTCACAGCATCCGCGTCCAGATGTTCAAAAAGGCCTCGAGCATAAGCCCGGGCCGTACTGGCGATGTCTCCACGTTTGACGTCCAGAATCACCGGACCCAGGGCCTTGAGCCGCGGCATCAGGCGTTCCAGAGCAGCCCAACCCTCGGACCCCCAAACTTCGAAGAAGGCCGCGTTGACCTTGAAGGCCACAGCATAAGGGGCCACGGTCTCAGCGATGCGCAGGCAGAAGCGCTCTGCCTTCCGGGGCGAGGGCTCCGGGAGCATCTCGGGATGAGGATCCAGGCCCGCCACGAGGAGGCTTCCACGCTCCCGAACCCGTTGTTCCAGGCGGGGAAAGAAAGAGGGTTCCATCAAGCCTATCTCTCGCTCACTTCCGATGGTCTACCTGAGGGCCAGTATAACGCAAGGCGGCGGACACAGGGGAGAAGAAGATGTGGGCAGCGGCGGAAGCCGCTGCCCACCTTCTTCTCAATGGATACGCTTCTGGTGACCCGTATTCCGACGTCAATCGTAGCGCTTGAAAATCAACACCGCGTTGTGGCCTCCGAAGCCGAAGGCGTTGTCCATGGCCACCCGCACAGGCACTTCCCGGGCTTCGTTGGGGACGTAATCTAGGTCACATTCGGGGTCGGGGGTGGTGTAGTTGATGGTGGGCGGCACCACACCCTCCTGAATGGCCAGCACACAAAAGATGGCTTCCAGGGCACCCGTAGCCCCCATCATGTGACCCGTCATGGATTTGGTGGAGGACACGGGAATGCGGTAGGCGTGGTCCCCAAAGACTGCCTTGATGGCCTTGGTTTCCGCGACATCGTTGAGTTCGGTGCCCGTACCGTGGGCGTTGATGTAATCCACATCCTCGGGTCGGAGCCCGGCGGTCTCCAGGGCGCGACGCATGGCCAGGATGGCCCCCGCACCCTCTTCGTGGGGCGCGGTGATGTGATAGGCGTCCGAGGAAGAGGCGTAACCCACCATTTCCGCCAGGATGGGCGCGCCTCGCGCCCGGGCATGCTCCTCGCTCTCGAGAATCAGCACCGCCGCGCCTTCGGCAATGACGAACCCGTCCCGGTTCTGGTCGAAGGGCCGGGGCGCGTCCCGACGCTCCGGCCCTCCCCGGGCCATCGCGCCCACACGGTCGAAGGCCACCACGGCGATTTTGCAAATCACCGCCTCCGAAGCGCCAGCCACCACTACATCGGCCACGCCGGAACGAATCAGGTTCCAAGCCATCCCCAAGGCATCGTTCCCCGAGGCGCACGCGGAGGCCACCGAGAGGGCCGGGCCCTGGAACCCGTAGTGAATACTCACGACGCCCGAAGCACCGTTGGGCATGAGTTGAGGGATCACGAAGGCACCCACTTTTCGCAGTCCTTCGTTGTAAAGGAGCAGCGTGTTGTGCTCCAGCACATCAATGCCGCCGATGGCCGAAGAGATGATGACGCTGATGCGCGTAGGGTCTTCTTTGTCCGGCTCCAGTCCCGCGTGTTGCAGGGCCTCCTGCGCGGCCACCAACGCGAACTGCTCAAAGCGGCTGTACCGTCGGGCCCATCGTGCGGGCATGTATCGGGTGGGGTCGAAGTCCTTGACCTCGGCGGCAATCTGGACGTTCAGGTCGGAGGCATCGAACAGGGTGATGGGGCCCACTCCGGACTCCCCCCGCAGGGCCTTCTCCCAGGTCTCCTTCACCGTATGACCCAGCGGGTTAATGGTTCCCAAGCCGGTCACGACGACTCGTCGGCTCATGGTTCGTCACTCCTTGGAAAAGATACGTAATCGAAACCAACGTCCTATGCGACGCCAGATGGAGGGTCGTCCTCCAGGAAGAATCAACACCACAGGTTCAGGCCATTCCTCTTGATGCATGGCCCACCCGGCCCAAACCAACACCGATTCTGGCTGTAAATACAACCCCACACGCCGAAAAGCGTCGCGAGCCCGAGCCCAGGCTTCGTCATCCACCGCCAGAAAGCGGCCCTGACTCCAGGCCACCAATTCCAGCAGGAGGTCACCCCACCAGGGGAACCGTCGCCCGGCCTCCACCGCAGGTCCGGGAGCCTCATCTCGGACCCAGAGATGGGCTTCGCGCCCTCCCTTCGCTCGAGCCCAAAGCCCCGCCCGGGCCAGGGGTTCCACGCCCACCAGACGTGGCATCGTGGCAATGAGACCTGCCTGGAGTAAGGCCAGGAACCCCCGACCAATGCCCAGCAGCAAGGCCCCCTGTCCCACCGGGGCCAACACCGTTCCGGGCGCCCCTCCCAACTGGGCCACCAACTCGTACGCGATGGTGGCGTAGGCGTCCACGGCCAGGGGATGGTAGGGCACCAGAACCGCGGTTTCCTGCCGATGCAACGCGGTCATGGTCTCCCACCAGGTGCCGGGAAACCTTCGGACAGGGATACCGCGAGTCCGGACGGAAGGCATCCCGGTCACGCCGTAAGCCCGCACCCGAAGACGCGCCCGGGCGGCATACCGTCGCCAGGAGCGCAGGGTATTGGGTGTGGCCAGGGTGACCACTTCCTCCACGCCCTGCTCTCGAGCCCAGGTGAAGAGCACCGAGGCCGCCCGGTCTTTCACAGAGCCCGTCGGGTTGAGGTCTTCTCGTTTGACAAAGACCTGTCGTCCCTGGGTCAGGTGCACAGGCTGCAAAGGGGTGCGACCCTCTCCCAGGGTGACCGGGGAGTCGGCCATCGGAAGGTGCATAGCCGGAACATAACGCCATAAACCGGGTGCGTCCGATCGTTCTGCTTCGGGATGGAACACAATGGGGGCTTCCCGATCCAGAGGTCCCCCGCAAGCCGGACAGGTGGGATGCACCCGCGTCCAGTCATATCGTCGGAGACAGTTCCGGCATCGCCACATCATGACCGCCGCAGGTGGTCATAGACCTCGGGGTTGGCGCAATGTCGTAAAGGCTTCCCCTGGAGGCCCAACAGCAGGTTTTCGCAGGCCAACAGGGCCATGGCCTTGCGGGTCTCACGGGTCGCGGAGCCAATATGGGGCGTAATCACGCAATTGGGCAGGCGATACAGGGGATGGTCCGGCGGCAACGGCTCGGGGTCCGTCACGTCCAGGGCTGCACCGGCAATCCATCCCTCTTGCAGCGCCCGCACCAAGGCTCCGGTATCCACCACCCCTCCGCGAGCCATGTTCACCAGGTAAGCCGTGGGCTTCATGCGTCGCAAGGCTTCCTCATCGATCATGCGGCGGGTTTCGGGTGTAAGGGGCACGTGCAGGGAGACCACATCGCTTTCGGACAGCAGGGTCTCCAGGGGTACCCGCTGCGCGCCCAGTTCCCGTTCCGCCTCGGGCTTCGCTTTACGGCTGGTGTACAGCACCCGCATCCCAAATCCCCGGGCTCGCCGAGCCACCGCCTGCCCGATCTGGCCCAAACCCACGATGCCCAGGGTCTTTCCCTGCAAATCCACCCCCAACCATTGGGTGGGCGCCCACATACCCCAACGCCCTTCCCGGGCATCCCGGGCCGCGGGAAAGATGCCCCGGGTGATGGCCAGAATCAACGCCCAGGTGAGGTCGGCCACCGCGTCGGTCAACACGCCCGGAGTATGGCCCACGGGAATCCCCCGTCGGGTACAGGCTTCCAGGTCGATGTTGTCCACGCCTACGGCAAAGTTGCTCACCACCCGCAAACGAGGCATCTGGCTCAGCAGGGCGTCATCCACCCGGTCCGTGAGCCAGGTGTACAAACCTTCTACTTCGGGGAAGTAAGGCGCCAGGGAAGGGTCCACGCCCGGCCGCCCGGCGGGACCGACGACCACCCGGGTCTGTTCCAGGAGAGGAGCAATCCAGTCTTCGGGCATAGGATGGGTCACCAACACCAGAGGTTTGGAGTGCATGAAGACACCTCCCGACGAAAGGGGCCTGTCGCGGCCCATTATACTGGGACGACATGCGTTCCTGGCTTGCCCTCTATCGTTCTTTTATGGATGCATCCACCGACGGAAGCGTTCCTGGCAGGCCTTTCGAGGCTGAGCCCTGGACCCCAGACAAAGCCTTGAACAACCCCTGGTAAAATCATTCAACCCGATGCCCAATCCCCCGCCCTGGTGAACGGAGGCAGGTCCATGTTTCCCTTTCCCCCTGTGCTTGGTGTATCCCAGAACTCGACTCCCGAAACCACCACGCCTCCCCCACGCCCCTGGTGGTACGACTGGCTTTGGCGAGGGAAACCCGCGGAAGCCTTCTGGACCCTGGCCGCGGTGCTCTCCATGGGGCTCAACATTCTCCTGATTGTGGCTCTGTTCCTCCTGGCCCGGTACGCCTTCACCCTCAAACAAGCGGTGGAAGACCAGCTTTTAGGGGGTTTGGCGGCCAACTTCGCGGCCATGGATGAAGCCGTCATCCGCACCACGGTGGTGGTCGAGGACACCATTCCCGTGCAGTTCGATTTACCCGTGGCCTTCGACCTGCCCATTGAAACCGAAACCGAGGTAGTGCTCACCGAGAACGTGTACATTCAAGAAGCCATGGTGGAATACTTGGCCACGGGAGGACTGGTCATCCGCAACGCGCCCGCCAACATCGTGCTTCCCGCGGGCCAGAGCCTGCCCGTTCGCCTGAACATGGTCGTCCCTGCAAGGGTCACCATCCCGGTGGATACTCGCATCCCCATTCGCCTTCAGGTGCCGGTGGCCATCCCCCTCAAAGACACCGAATTGCATCAACCTTTCGTGGGCTTGCAAGAGGTCATCCGGCCGTATCAAGAATTGCTGGCCGGCCTGCCCGATTCCTGGGAAGAAGTGTGGTGCGGTTCGGAAGGAAAGGGGATGCTTTGTGGGTTCTACCGGTTCTTCACCGAGAAATGACCCCCTGGGATTCGAAGGCTCCAACTCAAGAGCCGAAAATCTCCCGATAGGCCCGGTCCAGTTCCTGGTCGTCCAGGTGGGCGTAGCGCTGGGTGACCTGGATGTTCTGATGGCGGGCCAGGCGCTGGGCCAGTTTCAAATTCCCTCCCGAACCCTTAAGGACGCGAGTTACGAAGTAGTGGCGGAAATCGTGAGGGGTGATGCGGCCCACCATGTCGGGGCCCAAAGCCTCCCATACCCGTCGACGCACGATGTTCCGGCCGGTGACGGTGGAAATGGGCAGCACCCGGTCCCCGGCTCGCTTGTCATGGCGGGCGAAAAGGGGCAGGGCCTTCAGGGCTTTATGGCTGCGAGCGTCCAGGGGCTGACGTTCTTGGAGATACTCCCGTAGCAGGGCCAGGGCCTTGGAGGAAAAGCGCACCACATCCTGACGGTCGCCCTTGCCGATGATGACCGCATGGCCGGTGTTCCAATCCAGGTCCCCGCGGCGCAACTGGCAGGCTTCGTGGACCCGCAGACCCGTATGGGCCAGGGTCCAGAGGAAAGCCCGATCCCGCAAGTTCTGCAGGTGTTCCCGACGGTCCTTGGCCGGTTTATGGCCCAGGGCATCCACGTAGGCCAGGACCTCCTCAATGGCCTCGTAGGGAAATTGGGGCAAGCGTCGTCCTGGACGCCGGGCGTGCTGACGGATGAGCAGGCGCACCCGGGCCAGATTCAGGGGACGCTCCCATCGAGCCACCACGTATTCATAGAACTGGGCCATGGCCGTGAGGTAGAGCCGCTCCGTGCTGGGCGCCTGTTGTTTCAAGGCTCGCAGGAAGTCGAGCACCATGTCTTCGGAAAGGGCAGAGAGGGGCGCGGATTCGACATCCACACCCCTCTCCTTCAACGCCCACAAGAAGGCCTGAAGGGCATTGCGATACGTTCGGGCGGTGTTGGGACTCCGAGAGAGACGGACCGCGTCCAGGTAAGCGGCCACGGCCTGGGCAATGGACAAAGACGCTTCGGGAGAAGAAGCCATACCCTACCGTTTCCCTCAATTCGTATCGGAAGAGGATTCCTTCTTCGTCGAGCCCACTTTGGCCGTCTCTTGGCTGCCTTTACCGTTGCTCTTGCTGGCGCTATTGGTCGCGCGGTTATCCGTCACGTAGAACCCGCTTCCCTTGAAGATAATCGCCGGAGGACGCAGCACCCGCTCCACGTTGGTGTGCCCGTTGGGACACACCACATCCCGAATCTCCTCATGGAACGAGAACCAACGCTCGAACTCAACGCCGCAATCCGCGCAACGGAAACTGTAGTTGGGCATGGTGAATCCTCCTGGAGCCGGGGCTGGAAAAGACGCGGGCCCACCTGGGTGGGCCCGCCCTTGGGGCATCAGTTTCTTATTATACCGTGCCCCTCCTTACTTGGATTCGGCCTTCTTGCCCCGCAGGAGGCGCCCCTTCTTCTTGCCGTTGGTGGTGATGGCGATGGTCTTGGGGCGAACCTCCTCGGCCTTGGGCAGGGTCAGGGTGAGCACGCCGTTCTCAAAGACGGCCTCGGCCTCGTCAGCCTCCACGGGCACCGGCAACTGGATGGTGCGGCTGAAGGCCCCCACCCGACGCTCGCGGATGTAGTACGTGGCGTCCTCCTCGACGACCTCGTCCTCCAGGCGACCGCGAATGGTGAGCAGGTCACCGGAGACGCGGATTTCCACCTTGTCGGGGTCCACGCCAGGCAGGGCCAGCTTCACCACCACCGCATCGTCGGTCTCGTACATGTCCATGGCCGGCGCCCAGGTCCACTCACGACGTTCCACCTGGAAGAAGGGCCGGGCGAACTCCCGGAACAGTTCGTCCACCGTGCGCTCCAGCCAGGTCAACTCCCGGAAAGGATCCCATCGCATCAGCGTCATGGCCCCACCTCCTCATACCGGGATTTGGGAAACGTCCTGCTACCCAATCCTCGTTTTCTACTTATCCTGCTGAAGTCAGAAGGCGGTTAATGAAGGGTTAGCGTTCTGTTAACTCCTGTGGTGGGAGCCGATGATAGACCCTAAGAAGCGTCAGCGCGGTCAAAAAGCCCAGCGCCGCCATACCCTGCCGAGATGCCGCGGGATCCGGGCGCCATTCCTGTACCCAGGCCAGCAGGATGAAAAAGCTCACCCCTCCCGCGGCCAGGGCAAAACGATGCCGTGGTCCCCAGCCGCCGCGCCGTCCCCAGGCCCGCATCTGAACCAAGGCCCCTACTGCCAGCGCCACCACCAGAAAGACCACCATCCACGCCGGCACGCGCCACAAAGGGAAACCCCAAGAAATGAGGAAAAACAGTCCCGAAACGCCCAGCGCCCAAAGGCTGAGTTTCCAGGGGGGTGGGGCCTGCCGTACGACGTCTTTATCAACTTGCTCCCTTTCATGCACCGCCTGGCGTCGGGCCAGAAACAACAGAAAGACCACCACAGCGAAGGTGCCTATCACCTGGAGACCGGAAGCCCGGTAGCTCGAATCGCCTACCCATCCCAGAGCGAGCCGCAGGAGGTACAGCCCACCTACAAGCCACCACCCCTGACGGCCTAACCAGGGCTGCGCCTGGGACCAACTTCGCCCCTGCTGAACCAGGGTCACCGGCACGACGATGCTAAAGACGGCATGGTACAGGGTGAGATGAAGGGCCCAAAGGACGTTTACCCCCATCCATCGCCCATAATGCATCAATTCAGGCCGCCGCAACCAAGCAGGGTCGAAGAAGCTGCGCACCAACAGGCCTTCTTCCATGACGCCATGGACCGCTCCTAATAGCAGAAGCGTTCCATACCCGCCCTTCCATCGAAGGGTTATCTCGCGAGCCAGGAGAGCCGCGCTGCCGTACAACATCACCAGGGGGACCACAGCCCAGGGCTGGCGCAGCAGTTCGGCCGGGGGATTCACACCGGGCAGGACTTCGGCCAGGAAAGGAGCCACCAGGAACAGCGTCACCGCGCCTGGCCGGACGCGAAGCCACTTCTTCCTCACCCTTACCGCTCCGGAAACCTCTCGACCGCCTTATCCTGTACCGACCAGAGGACGCCCGCCCTCCTGGAGGCGCTCGCCCGCCAGCTGACCACATCCTGCCTGGATGTCGATCCCCCGACGCACGCGCACCGTACAGGGAATGCCGTGCTCCTCAAGATAGGCGGCAAAGGCCTCCAGACGCGTCCGGGGGCTGGGCTGTCCGGCATACCCGGGTACTGGATTGAGGGGAATCAGGTTCACATGGGCCAGCAAGCCGAATTCCTTAATCCATCGCACCAGTTTCTCGGCCTGTTCCAGGCCGTCGTTGACGTCCCGAATCATGGTCCATTCGAAGGTGATGCGCCGCTTGGTGCGCTGGAAATATTCCTGGCAGGCCGCGAACAGTTCTCGAAGCGGGTAGCGTCGGGCGACCGGGATGAGAGCCGTACGCAGGTCGTCGTCCGCAGCGTGCAGAGAAACGGCCAGGTTGTACTGCTTGCCCTCGCGCGCCAATTGCCGGATGCGAGGCACCAGGCCCACGGTCGAAAGGGTAATGCGCCGGGCACCCAAACGGAAACCCTGGGGATGGTTGAGGATGCCCAGGGCCTGCATGGTGGCCTCGTAGTTGTGCAGGGGTTCTCCCATTCCCATAAGCACGATGTTCGTCACCCGGTCCCCTGTTTCCCGCAACCTGCGGGCATAGTAGAGCACCTGCTCCACGATTTCACCGGGGCTTAGATTGCGCAACAGGCCCAACTTACCCGTCGCGCAGAAAACACACCCCATGGCGCATCCCGCCTGGGTGGAAATGCACAGGGTGCGACGCCGCACATAACGCATACGCACCGTTTCCACCGCAGAACCATCGGGAAGGTGAAAGAGGGTTTTCTCCGTCTCGCCGTCTCGAGAGTGGCGAACCTTCACCGGGGTCAGATGCGAAAACACAAAGGCTTCGTCCAGACGCCGTCGCAGGGCCTTGGGAAGATGGGAGAACTGTTCCGGGTGACTCCACAGGTGCCGGTACAGGCCCTCCCAGATTTGAAGGGCCCGGTAACGAGGCTCCCCCTGGGTCTCGACCCAACGTTCCCAATCCTCCAGGGTCAAGTCGTAAACCAAGGGCCGTTCTGTCATATGCTCTGTTCCCTCCCAGGATATCTTACCGTATCCAAGGGTGTCTGGTGCATACCCGTATTCTATATGAGCCTAATTCAGTTTAGTAGGCGCGAGATCGGGCTCTGGGAAGGCCGGACCTGTGC
>WFUL01000040.1 GCA_015484985.1 Anaerolineales bacterium
GCCCAGCGGACCCAGGAGGCCCTGGAGCAGTTGAGCGAGGTGGCCCGAGACCTGCGACGCTATGCCGAAATGCTGGAATTCAACCCACAGCGTCTGGAGGAAGTGGAATCCCGCCTGGCCCTCATTGAAGACCTGAAACGCAAGTACGGGGACTCAATCGAAGCCGTGCTGGCTTACGCCGAACAGGCCCGCCGGGAACTGGAAGAACTCACCACCGCGGACGAGCGGCTGGAAGCCTGGGAGGCCGAACTGGAATCCCTGACCCAGGAATTGGCCCTGGTGGCCCTGGAACTCTCACGAAAACGCCGCGAGGCAGCCCGGCAACTGGCCCGAGAGGTGGAGAAGGAATTGAAGGAACTGCGCATGGAACACGCCCGCTTTCGGGTGGACGTGGTACAGCGGGAGGACCCACAGGGCCTTCCCCTGCCCGATGGCCGACGAGTGGCCTTCGACCGTTACGGAATCGACCAGGTAACCTTCCTCATCGCGCCCAATCCCGGTGAAGGTTTCCATCCCCTGGCCAAAATCGCCTCGGGCGGCGAAATGTCCCGCATCATGCTGGCTTTGCGCCAGGTTCTGGCCCGGGAAGACCCCGTACCCACCCTCATCTTCGACGAAATCGACCAGGGCATCGGTGGCCGGGTCGGTGCGGTGGTGGGGGCCAAATTGCGCCAACTGGCCGAACACCATCAGGTTCTCTGCATCACCCATCTCCCCCAAATTGCGGCCTTCGGCCATCAGCATTTCAAAGTGGAAAAGGTTTTAACCGATGGACGCACCGTTACCCGCGTGCGTCCTTTGGCCGAGGGAGAACGGGTACAGGAACTGGCACACATGTTAGGCGACCCGGGGCCAGCGGGCCAGACCACTGCCCGGGCCTTGCTGGAAAGCGCCCAAAAGCAACCCGCCTGAGAGGAATAAAGTGATGCAGCGGCGAAACTGCCGCTGCATCACTTTGTCTTTCCACCTGCGGCCCCGTGCCCGGTTAGGACCATACGAGATTTGCGGAGATGGGTTGGTGAGCCTCTCCGACATGCTCTGCGCCTATGATGAGAAACAAGGACGCGCCTAAGATATGGGTATGCGACAGGTATAGGCCTGAGCGGGTACGGGCTCCTGATAGGAGTATGATGGGGCTGGCGGCTTCACCGCTCCCCTTTTGGGAGCCCTGCCTGGGCATATGAACCGGTGCGTCAGACTTCGACCACTTCCCAGGCTGTGTTACCGATAGGGATACGTCGGACCAGTTGGGGGTCCAGGCCCCGATATCGCACCAAAAGCAGGGCCATGGGAAGGCGATGGAGAACCAGGCCAATGGTCTGCCCAGGATGTCGGGCCAGGATGTCGTCCACTGCCTGATACACCCTGGCCTGGACCTCGGCCAAGGTTTCCCCTCCTGGAACCCGGACCTCCCAGGGCGTTCGCTCCCAGCGCTCGAAAAGTTCGGGAAACCGTCGTTGGATGTCTTCCACCAACATCCCCTGCCAGACCCCTTGGTGAATCTCCTTCAAACGCGGTTCCGCATAGAGGGGGATACCCAGGCCCTCGGCCAGAATACGAGCTGTCTCCCAGGCCCGACGTAAAGGGCTGCTGTAGAGGACATGAAGGCCCAGGGGACGCAACTGCGCCACCAGGGCCCGGGCCTGCTCCCGCCCACGCGCATTGAGGGGCGGGTCAGCCTGGCCTTGGTAACGGCCCTCCACGTTCCAATCTGTCTCACCATGACGGATGAAGACCAGGCGAGTCGGAAAGGAAGCCGTCGAGGAGCGATGCTCTGTCATCATCCCTTTTCCTTGCGAGAGAATAATGGTCAGGATGCCGGCGAGGCCGACGAACTCCGAAAGCGTTCCTCGGCATCCAACAGGGCTCGAAAGGCCGCCAGAGCCACTTCGATCATCTCCCGGTCAGGAGGACGAGTGGTCAGGCGTTGCAACGCCAGATGAGGCGCAATGAACCAGCGTATCCAAGGACGGCTCCGATGCTTCCAGGTCCAGCGCAAGAACTCATAGGCCAGGGCCACCAACACCGGCACCAAGGCCAGCCGCAGGCCCAAACGCCCCCACCAGGTGCCGGGATCCCACAAGGCGAACAGGACCACAGCTACCAACACCACCATGAGCAGAAACGCGGTCCCACATCGGGGATGGGCGGCGGGAAAGCGGGCCACTTCTTCGGGGATGAGGTCGGCCCCGTGCTCATACGCGTGGATGGTCTGGTGCTCAGCCGCGTGATAACCGAACAAACGCTGCACTTCGGGAATCCTCCCCAAGAACGCGAGATATCCCACCAGCAAGCCCAGGCGTACACCACCTTCCAGAAGATGGGCCAGCCACAGAGGGCCGTTCCACCAGCGCACCAAGCCGAATCCGGCCGCCATGGGCAACCACAGAAAGACCACCAGGGCCACGGTCAGGGAAAGCAGGAACGAGCCGTACATCCACGGGCCTTCCAGGCGCTCCTTGGGATCCGTGGCCTGCTGGTTGGCCGCGTCCACCATGGCCCGCATCCCCAACCACAGGGCATCCGCCAGGCTGAGCAGGCCCCGGAGGAAAGGAAACCGCATCCAGCGGTAGCGGTAAAGACCGCCCAAGGGCTCGGTGTGGATGTACAGGGTACCGTCGGGACGGCGCACGGCCCATGCCGCGGCCCACTGCCCCCGCATGAGCACGCCTTCAATCAGAGCCTGACCACCGTAGGCGGGAAGTTCACGACGAGGAGTCATGGTCATCTCCCGAGAAATAGGCTTTGGTGTAGGGATGCACCTGCGGATGGGCCAGCAATTCGGGCACCGTCCACCAGCGGTACGCGGTGTGTTGCTCCGAAGGCAGGCGTTCCGGCACCATCCCCGGAGGCAGCTCGTAGGCCAGGACCACGTAGTGGGTGGTGATGCCGGGCTGGCCCGCGAAGTTATCGGGGTGGAAGTGCTCGTAGACCCCCCGGAAGACAGCCCGGGACCGCTCCACTTCCACGCCCAATTCGGCGCGGGTGATGCGTCGGAAGGCTTCGTCCAGAGGTTCGTCTTTGAGAATACGACCTCCGGGAACGTACCAGGTCCCCTGTGCAGGAGGGTTACGACGCATCCCCAGGAGCACCCGACCTGTGTCGTCTCGGACGATAAGGTCAATGGCCACCAGTGGGGTCCGGGCCACAATCCAAAGAAATTCTTCTGGCGAAAGCCAAAGGGAAGGCATAATGCTCGACTCCTCCTTAGATTCAGGATGATGTTGTGGGTGTGGATGTCGGCGTGGACGTAGTAGGAGTCGGGGACGCCCGCTCTGGAAAAGGCGATCCGCCGAAGGGTGTACGGGTGGGAGAGGGTGTGGGCGTGGGGGTGATAGTAGGGGTGAAGGTCGGCGTGGACGTGGGCGTCGGCGGATATCCCTCCACCCGGAAGGAACCCGAGGTGACCAACTCCGTCCCCACGAAAATGTAGACGGTGTAAGTGCCGGGAAGCCAGGCTCCGGGGTCCTCAGGAATCCACTCCGTATACCCGTATCCGCCCGTCGGGTCGTCCCAGGGTTTGGTCTCGAAATGCACCAGTTCGCCATCCCGGAACCACAACGCCGTCCACTGGACTCCGGGGGCCATACCATCGTAGGAGAACACGGCATACATCCTTTCGATAGGATTGTGGAACACCTCTCCGGGGTTCAGAGGTTTATACGTTCGGAAGTTCAGCGCGGTGGTGAACGTGAGCGAACTGAAACGCGGCTCGGAAGGTGGGGTCAGTGTACCCTCAAAGAGCAGGGCTACCTGAGTGGGGATGTAAGGAGTACTGGTAGAAGTGGGTGTGTAAGTTTCCGACGGTGTGCGGGTGACGGTGGGTGTCGGTGTGGGCACGGTCGGGGTTGGAGTTGGGGTCACCGTAGACGTAGGAGTGATGGTGGGCGTGGGTGGGTACATCCGATACACAGTGGCTTCACCGAAACGCATGGTCCACCAGGCCAATCCACACAGCGCCACCGAGAGGAAGACCAGTCTCCACGCCACCCGCATGCGCTCCCGACGCAGGCGAAAGAAGGTGAGTTTGCGGGCAGCCCGCATCCTTTGCCACCCGCTCCAGAGAGTCAGGAACGCAAACACCCAAAGGACAATGGCGGCAGTCCACACCGCAGTCTGCACGTCCATACATCAACTACTCCGGGTAAGGGTCAGGGGGTTGGACTCCGCCATCCCTGGAACCACTGGGTGACCACCTGCTGGGCTGGCTTTCCGTGGATGGAGTCCGAAGGTTCCTGAACTTCCACCGGGGGATACCAGGAGAATACCACCACACCCTGGAGCCAGTCTTGTCCATTCAAGGCCGAGAGGGCAGCCTGCAAACCTTTCCACTGAGCGTCCACATCCAGGAGAGCCCGGTTCACCCCTTGTGGCGGATGGAGTTCCTCCAGTGTCACACAGCGCCCCGGTTGTTCCCGGTCCTGAATGCAGCCCAGGAGTACACCCCGAGCTGCGGGAAAACGCAAGGCCACGACCACGGGTTTCCCCGTCTGTTGTGCCCAGAGCGCGATACGTGTACGGAAGTCCTCCTCGTACAAGGCTTGCAATGAGTTGACGTCCTGCGCCTGGTCCTGACTCGCCGCCGGGGGCTGCCACAACAGAAGAAAACCGTCCACCGCCTGAGCAATTCCTTCCGGCACCGCCAGGTCACCATCATCCACCACAGCCCAGTAGAGAGGTCCGGTATACAAGGACCGCACGTCTTCCAGAAGGCGAACCCAGCGCTGCTCCGCATCCAGAGGAGCACCGGAAGGGGTCCCCTCCCCCACCGGTCGCTCAGGGAAGGAAATCCATCCCTCCCATCCCTGTCTCTTATACACATCTCCGA
>WFUL01000041.1 GCA_015484985.1 Anaerolineales bacterium
CCAAATACGGTAGGTTAGCCAACTTCCTTCCGGAGGATATCGCGCATCTGGCGCGAGAAGTGACAACGGCCCTGCAGACGCTACGGCGAGAACAGCGCCTCAAGCGCTCCTTTTTCGCCTATGCTGGTTTGGCGCTCTGACGACGTGTATCTTTAGATTTGCAAAGGTTAATAATCAGGCCTGGGCGAAACGCTGGGGGCCCTTTCCAAAGCGGCATAACCTTTTCTTCCATTTCCATTCTCCAGCAACTTTTGAGTGTGCCCTCCAGCGCCCCATATTTTTCGAACACTCTCAAAACGGGTATAATGTAGTCGCCCCGGGGGCCGGGGCGATTCTTTATCCGCAAGGAGAAACCATGAAAAGCGGGCGTGTGATGGGGATGTTTCTACTGGGCGTGGCCGTCTTGGGCTGGCTGCTGGCAGCGGCGTTCCTGGGCGTTCAAGTGGTGACCCGGGAAGTGACCCTTCCGGGTGCCCTCTTGGGGGTTTTCCTGGTCACGCTGTGCTTTGCCGTGCCCGTGACGGGCGCGGGGATTTTCCTCGTGGTGCGAGGGAAGGCCGAAGAGCAGGCCTTTGCCCGGGCGCGGCAGGAGCGAGAACTCCTCAACATGGTGCTGACCCAGGGAAAGGTCTCCTTCTCCGAGGCTGCCATTGCCCTGAACGTCTCCCGGGATGAGGTGGCCGCCCTGGTCCGCAGTCTGGTGGGAAAGCAATTGTTCAGCGGAGCAGTGCACTGGGAAAAGGGTTGGCTGTATTCCCGGGAAGCAGCCGCGCTGTATACCGAACGCCGGTGTCCCAACTGCGGTGGCGAACTGGAAATCGCCGGAAAAGGGATACTGGTCTGCCCCTGGTGTGGTGCCGAAATCTTTCTGCATCGAGCCCAAGAGACGACCGAGGGTGAATTCAAAGATTCGGGAGGCTCCCCATGAGCAAGAATCCGTCCCCTTTACTGGCTTTTATCGAGAAACTCCCCCTGATTGGCGATTATCGGCGCAAGGAAAAACGACGGGACATTGACCGACGTTTACGGGAAGGTTTGGTTCAGGTTCTGGACCGGGCTCGAAGACATCTGACAGACATCCAAAAGGAAGTGCTGCGTACCCCAGGCGGTCTGTACTGGATGGACGACATCGAACGCCTGCACAGCCGGTTGCTGCTGCTCATCGACGAGATTCGGACGACCACGGACGCGTACCGTCCGCTTTTCGACATTGAGGAAGTGGGGGAAGCCGCCCTGGAGCAACTCCGTCAGTTCGATGTGACCTTTGCCCGGGAGGCGCTGGCGATGGAAGAGCGTATCCGGGCCTTGCGCGAGGCTATCTATGGCTCCTCTGAAGAGGTGCGCAAGGTCTTGGAAGCCCTCTTCGAGCACATGACGGCCCTGGTGGATACCTACGAGAAACGGGAAGCCCTCCTCCGCCACCCCGAGGCTCGTCTGCCCTCTTCGAAGGAGGATAAGAACGGAATCTCGGATACGCCCGTCTCCGAGGGATGAGTTCCTTTGCCTGGTATGTTTGCGAGAAGTACATCCCAACCCTGTCAATATGTTGATGGAGGTGTATCATGACTCCTGCCCGTCGCCAAGGCTCCCGACCGATGTTGTGGATTTCCGTCGCCGTGGGTCTGGCGTTGATTCTGACCGGACTTCTGATGTTTCCCCAATTGCGCAAGCAACAGTCGGATTTGGTCCTGCCGGAATTGAAGCCCTACTATCAGGAATTGGCTGACGGCAACGCGCTGGGGAGTCCTGACGCTCCTCTGACCGTGATGGAATTCTCCGACTTCCAGTGCCCGCACTGTCAGCGTTGGTTCCGGGAAACCGAGGCGGCCTTCATTGAAGAATTCGTGATACCGGGGAAGGTGCGCTTCGTGTATCGCACCATGGGGGATTTCCTGGGCCCCGAGTCCCTCAATGCGGGCATGGCTCTGTACTGTGCCGAGGAACAGGGAGCCTTTTGGCCATATCACGCCATTTTGTTCTTGAATCCCCCCGCTCGTCCGAATTCGGGTGCCTATGCTCCTGAGCGTCTGGTGAGCATGGCGGAGGCCCTGGGTTTGGACGTCCAGGCGTTTGAGGCTTGTTTGAAGGAAGAACGCTACCGGGACCGGGCGATGCAGGATCAGCAGGATGGTGTCCGCTTTGGTGTGCGGGGAACTCCGGCCTTCGTCTTCCAAACCCAGGATGGCCGATCCTTCCTCTTAGAAGGCGCGCATCCCATCACGTCCTTCCGCCAAGCCGTTGCCCAGTTGCTCTCCTCATCCGAGTAGGAGGACTGCTGATGCGCACCGTATCCGTTGCTTTGGTGGGATTTGGGAACGTGGGAAAGGCCTTCGTGCGTCTGCTGGCCCGCAAGCAGAGGGAAATCCGTCAGCGTTATGACCTGGACCTTCGCATTACGGGCATCGCCACCCGCCGTCACGGGTCCGTCATCACCCCCGAGGGGATGGATTTGCATGTCTTGCTGGACCGCATCCAGCGGGGCAGGGACCTGAACGGACTGTCGCCGTATCCGGTGCCCGAGGATACCTTCACGTTCATCCAGAAGGTGCCCGCGGACGTGCTGGTGGAGATTACGTCCGTAAATTACGAAACGGGCGAGCCGGCCCTGACCCACATCCGCATGGCGTTGCAGCGGGGCATGCACGCGGTCACTGCGAATAAAGGCCCCGTGGTGCATGGGTACGAAGAGTTACAAGCCCTGGCGCGAGAGCAGGGACGGGCCTTTCTCTTTGAGTCCACGGTGATGGACGGCGCCCCTATCTTCTCCCTGTTCCGGGAGGCCCTGCCCGGCGTGCAGGTCACGGGTCTGGAGGGCATCCTCAATTCCACCACCAACCTCATCCTGACCCGGATGGAAACCCACGGCGAATCGTTGGACGAAGCGGTGGCCTATGCCCAGAGCATCGGCATCGCGGAAACAGACCCGTCGGGGGACATCGACGGCTGGGATGCGGCCATCAAGGTGGCGGCTCTGGTCACCGTGCTCATGGGACATCCGCTCAAGCCCCAGGACGTGCAGCGGGAGGGCATTCGTCATTTCACGCCCGAGGACATCCATCAGGCGCGCGAGGAGGGCAAGCGCTGGAAACTGGTGTGCCGGGCCTACTGGGAAAACGGCACGCTGATGGCACGAGTGGCTCCCGAGAAAGTGGCCTCCCATTCCCCCCTGTACAGCGTCATGGGCACGTCTTCCCTCCTGCGCCTGGAGACCGACGTCTTGGGCGACCTCTCCATACGGGAGGACGACCCCTCTCCCGAAACCACGGCCTATGGCCTGCTGGCGGACATCCTGAACGCGGTCCGGACCCGGGCGTGAGGAACTCGCGCCTGGGTCCCTGGCGCGCATTGTACAAGGCGCGACGATGAATCCGGCATTTTGGCAGGTGGAGTTCCACGCCCATACGCGGGCCTCGTCCGACGGCTGGATGACACCGGAGACCCTGGTGCGTCGGGCCTGTCAAATTGGGCTGGACCGGGTGTTCGTCACGGACCATAACACGCTGGAAGGCGCGCGGGCGGCCTCCAACCTGGCCCCTCAGGTGGCCTTGATGGGCTTGGAACTGCGCACCACCGAAGGGGAATTCTTGGCCTATTTCGTCCGGGAGCCCGTGCCGCCGGGCTTGCCTCCTATGGAGGCCCTGGAGCGTCTGCGGGCCCAGGGAGCCTTCGTGGCCCTGCCCCACCCCCTGGACCCCTGGCGGGGCCGCTGGCGGCGGGAGACCCTGGAACGCCTGGCACCCTTGGTGGACGCCATTGAGGTGTTCAACGCCCGCACCCACAGCCGCCGCGCCCAGGAGGCGGCCCGGGAACTGGCCCGGCGCTACGACAAGCTGCGCCTGGTGGGCTCCGACGCCCATCTGCCCTGGGAGCTGGGGCGCTGCCGGGTGCTCCTGCCCCCCTTCCACGATACGGAGACGCTACGAGAGGCCCTGCGCGAGGCCCGCTTCGTCATTCGAGAGTCGCCCAAATGGGTCCACCTGGGAACCCGGTGGGCCACGTGGATGCATCGTCTGGGCCTTTGGTGAGCAGGCCCAAACGGGGTACACTATAAAGTCCACGATTCCATGGAGAGGGACGGGGTATGTTTGAAGCGCAACAACGTGCACTGGAACAGCAGATTCGTCGTCTTCTGGAGGCCGAAGGCGTTCCCCTGCCGGAGCGCTTCTCCTACGTGGAGATTCCCTTCCGGGGGACGTGGGGATTCGGTCTGCCCATGTTCCCCCTCGCTGCGGCGGAAATTCGGGCGAAAGGGCTGAAGGGACCCGTTCCCCAACGGGCCCAGGAACTGGCCGAGAGACTGGCCAAGGCCCTGGGCACGCCTCCGGGGTTCCAGCGGGTGGAAGCCGTGCGGGGTTACCTCAACTTCTATCTGGACCCTTACCTGTACAGCCGCGCGGTGATTGACCGGGTGCTGGAGGAAGACGCCCGTTACGGTCACCATCCCCGTCGGGGGGAGCGGGTGAT
The DNA here is from genome assembly GCA_015484985.1 of Anaerolineales bacterium. Classification (GTDB taxonomy): domain Bacteria; phylum Chloroflexota; class Anaerolineae; order Anaerolineales; family DRMV01; genus S139-71. Next base: position 4,465 of record WFUL01000041.1, read on the forward strand.
GGTGGAATTCTCCCAGCCCAATACCCACAAGGCCCTCCATGTGGGCCACCTCCGGGGTACCATCCTGGGGGACGTGGTCAGTCGCATTCTAGACGCCGCGGGATACGATGTGATTCGGGTGAATTACCTGGGGGACATCGGCTGGCATGTCATGAAGTGGTTGTGGAATTACCTCAAATTCCACAACGGGGAAGAACCACCGGAGGAGGACAAGACCCGCTGGATGGGCCAGATTTACGTCGAAGCCACCAAGCGCCTGGAGGAGCACCCGGAATGGGAAGCCGAGGTGCGGGAACTCTTCCGCCGCTGGGACCAGGGGGACCCGGAATTGCGGGCCTTGTGGGAGAAGACCCGTCAGTGGTC
>WFUL01000042.1 GCA_015484985.1 Anaerolineales bacterium
CAACTTCAGAATCTGCAAATCCTTGACCTCTCGCATAACCAACTCACAACCCTGCCATTGGAAATCACCCGACTCCAGAACCTAAAAAGCCCTTGGTCTTGCAGGTAACCAACTCACTACTCTTCCCCCAGAAATTGGTCAACTCCAGAACCTGGAATACCTTGACCTCAGCGATAATCAACTCACCGTCCTTCCCCCCGAAATCGTCCAACTCCAAAACTTGCAACACCTCGATCTCAGGAATAACCAACTCACCACCTTACCTCCTGGATTCGACAACCTCCGAAACTTGCAACAGCTCAATTTGCATGGCAATCCGCTCGCTTTTGTCCTGCCCCAGCGCTTGTTTAAAGATCCACGTCAAAGCTGACCTCCAAGACGGCCGACCGCTAACGTTCCTGTCGTCCTCCCCGTTTCCCGTTACAATTGAAGCACCCTCATTCTGGGAGGACTCATGTCACGCGTTCGCCTCCTGCACTTCGCCGACGCCCACATCGACGTGGCCAATTACGGCCGCCGGGATCCGGAAACCGGGTTGCCGGTGCGGGTCATGGATTTCCTTCGGGCGCTGGACTTCATCATCAACACCGCGCTGGAGGAAAAGGTCGATCTGGTCCTCTTCGCAGGGGATGCCTTCAAGGACCGCCATCCCACACCCACCTTCCAGCGGGAATGGGCCCGACGCATCCTGCGCCTCGTCCGGCACGGCATTCCCGTGGTGCTCCTGGTGGGCAACCATGATGTCTCCCCCTCCTGGGGCCGGGCCCACACCCTGGAACTCTTCCGCGTCTTCCAGGTGGAAGGTATCCACGTGGTGGACCGGGTCAGCGTGCTCAGCCCGGAGGACCTGGGGGTACCCCTCTACCTCATCGGCATCCCCTGGATCCACCGTTCGGGCCTGCTGGCCTATCTGGACATCTCCCCCCGAGACCCTCGAGAGTGGCACGAAGCCCTGCACGTCTGGCTCGAGGAGTTCGTCCACCGGGCCCTGGAAGAAAAGCCCCCGAATACCCCCACAGTGCTCCTGGCCCATGCCATGGTGCCGGGCGCGCAGGCGGGATGGGAACGTCTGTTTTCCCTGGACTTCGAATTCCATCTCCCCGGGGGACTGGTGCGGGACCCCCGCCTGGACTACGTCGCCCTGGGGCACGTGCACAAGCATCAGGACCTGAACCCCGGCCAGCATCCCCCTGTGGTCTACGCAGGGTCCATCGAGCGCATGTCCGTGGATGAAGACGAGGAAAAGGGCTTCCTTCTGGTGGAAGTGGAGCCGGGGGGCAGCACGTATCGCTGGGTCCCCATCCCCCACCTGCGCCCCTTCCTGCAGCGCTGGGTTCGTGTGGAGCAACCCGAGGGGGCCACCCAACAGGTGCTGGACGCCCTGGGCCCACCCGAGGACCTGACGGACGCCGTGGTGCGATTGGTGGTGGAATGCACCCCGGAGGTGGAACGGGCGCTGGACTGGCGTGCCATCTACCGCCACGCGGAAAACGCCCTGGAGTTTCGCCTGGTGAAGCGTGTGCAGCGGGAACATCGCCTGCGCCTTCCCCCAGACACGCCCATCGCCCAATATACCCCCCTGGAACTCCTGGAATTCTACTGGCGCCATCAAGGCAAAACCCCCGAGGAGTTCGAACCGCTGCAAGACCTCGCGCGTCGTATCATAGAAGCGGTGGAAGGGGCCCAGGGGCACGATTCGGCTTGAGGAAGGGCCCGGGAAGAAAACAGTCAGGTGCCAAACGTCATGGTGCGACGGGGAACGCGATGGACCATCATCAAACTCGACCTGCGGGGACGTGAAGTCTACCGGTGGCCGGCGCGCTTGCGGCTCCAGCAAGGCCCGCTGTGGCTTTTCGAAGCCACCTTCCATCTCCCCCAGGGTCCGGTACAGGTGGCCGGGATGACCTTCCACCCCGGGGATTGGATGCTGGAAGCCTACTTCACCGACCGGTGGTACAACGTGTTCGAAATCTATCAAGGCCCGCCAGGAGGCCCCTTACGGGGTTGGTATGCCAACCTGGCCCGACCGCCCCGCATCCTGCCGGAGCGCCGCTTGGCCTTCGTCGACCTGGCCCTAGACCTGGTGGTCTTCCCCCAGGGCGAAATGGTGGAAGTGGACCGGGAGGCCTTCGAATCCCTGGCCCTGGACCCGCAGGAACGGCACCAGGCTTTGAGGGATTGGGAAACCCTGAAAACCGCCTTTCGCCAGGGACAACTTTACTTAGCCAAAGGCATGATTCCGCCTTCTAGGGACGCCCTCCCTGGGGGTGATTGAAAACGGCTATGAAAGGGGTAAGGGAGAGCAGTGCCCTCCTCTTATTGACCTTTGCAAATCTAAGGATACACGTCGTCAGAGCGCCAAACCAGCATAGGCGAAAAAGGAGCGCTTGAGGCGCTGTTCTCGCCGTAGCGTCTGCAGGGCCGTTGTCACTTCTCGCGCCAGATGCGCGATATCCTCCGGAAGGAAGTTGGCTAACCTACCGTATTTGG
>WFUL01000043.1 GCA_015484985.1 Anaerolineales bacterium
AAGGTGGTGGCCGCCTCGCTGATGAAAATCGCCAACGACCTGCGGTGGATGAACTCGGGGCCCATCGCCGGTCTGCAGGAAATTCGCCTGCCCGCGCTGCAGCCCGGGTCCTCCATCATGCCCGGCAAGGTGAACCCGGTCATCCCCGAAGCGGTGCGCATGGTGGCCGCCCAGGTCTTCGGCTGTGATGCGGCCATTACCTGGGGTGGGGCCCTGGGCGACTTCGAACTCAACGTGATGCTGCCGGTGATGGCCTACAACATCCTGCTGGCCATCAAGATTCTGGGCAACGCCGCGCGCGTGCTGGCGGACAAGGCCCTGACGGGGTTCGCGGTCAACGAAGAGCACATCCGGGAGTTGGTGGGACGTAACCCCATCCTGGGCACCGCGCTCAACCCCATCATCGGTTATGACAAGGCCGCGGAGGTGGTGAAGAAGGCCCTGGCCGAGGGCCGCACGGTGAAAGAGGTCGTGGTGGAGATGGGCTTGCTCTCGCCAGAGGAGGCGGAGAAGGTCCTGGACCCACGGCGCCTCACCGAGCCGGGCATGCGGAAATGAACCTCAGGGGCGGCACCGAATGCCGCCTCTTTTCCTCTTTCCTCCACGGGACCCTATGCTCCCGCATCAGAAGGGGAACCCGAGGGGTCAGAAGGGAAAGATGGGCGAAGCGGCTTCGCCGCCTCGCCCATCTTTTTCGCCAGGATGACAATTCGAAGAGAAAGTCTGGTATCCTTGCCATAAAAAGGTCACCCACATCCACGGAGGAGCCACACGATGCGCATTTTCGTCACCGGTGGGGCCGGATACATCGGTTCCATCATGGTAGAGTTTCTCATCCAACAGGGCTGCGAGGTTACGGTTTACGACTCTCTGGTTACGGGCCATCGCGCGGCGGTTCCGGAACAGGCCCGCTTTGTGCACGCCGACCTGGCCGATGAGGTCACCCTGCGCACGACACTGGCCCAGGGCTACGACGCGGTGATGCATTTCGCGGCCTTCATCGAGGCGGGTGAAAGTATGAAGAAACCCGCCAAGTACTTCCGCAACAACGTGATGAACAGCCTGCGCCTGCTGGAGGCCGTGGTGGAAGCCGGGGTCCCGCGTTTCATCTTCTCCTCCACCGCCGCGGTCTATGCCCCCAAGCCCGAACCCCTGCGGGAAGAGGACCCCATCGGGCCAACCAACGTGTACGGCCAGACGAAGCGCATGGTGGAAGAAGCCCTCCGATGGTACCACCGGGTGCACGGCCTGCAAGTGGCCATCCTGCGGTACTTCAACGCCGCGGGCGCGCTGCCCCATCGGGGGGAAGCCCATCCCCATGAAAGCCACCTCATCCCCCTGGTCCTTCAGGTGGCCCTGGGACAGCGGGAGGCCATCCACATCTTCGGCACCGATTACCCCACCCCCGATGGCACCGCGGTGCGGGATTACATCCACGTGTGGGACCTGGTCCGGGCCCACTGGCTGGCTCTACAGGCACTGGACGAACGCCCCTGGCAAATCTACAACCTGGGGAACGGGAGGGGATATTCCGTACGCCAGGTCATTGAGGTGGCCCGCCGGGTCACCGGGCATCCCATTCCGGCCGTAGAGGCTCCACGGCGGCCTGGCGACCCGCCTTATTTGGTCGCTTCGGCGGAAAAGGCTCGACGGGAACTGGGATGGGAACCGGAAATTCCCGACCTGGAGGCCATCATTGCCAGTGCCTGGGAGTGGCATCGTACCCATCCCCGGGGATATGCCGACCAGACCGAATAAAGCCGCTTCGTCCGGGGAAAAAGAGATATCATGTTCGGACAGCGGCTTCGCCGCTGTCCGAACATGATCTTCCTCTTTCCTGCGGTCCAGGGCCCGCTCAGGCCTACGCGAAACGCTGGTGTCCTTTCGCGGAATCTTTGCATTTCGTTAGAAAATTGGCTCAGTACCCGGGGAAGATTGGTTTCCCCCGAGGTTTGTTGGTACAATGACTCCGAACCAAAGAAATCCATTTGGATGGGAGCAAGTTTCGCTTATGGCTGGAATGGAGCGATTTACCCAACGGGCACGACGCGTGTTGAGCCTGGCGCATCAAGAAGCCGAAGGGATGCGCCATGAACAAATCGGTACAGAGCACCTGCTCATCGGTCTGGTGGCCGAGGAAGCGGGACTGGCCGGACGTACCCTCCGGGCCCTGGGCCTGGACCCGGACCGGGTTCGGGAAATGGTGGCCCGCCTGGTCCCTCCGGGCCGGGGAACGACGGGCGGTCGGCTGGACCTGTCGCCAGAGACCAAGCAGGTGTTGAAATACGCGGTGGAAGAGGCCCAGCGCATGGGACACCAGCACATCGGCACAGAGCACCTGCTCCTGGGCCTCATTCGGGATAAGGATACCACGGCCATGCGTGTCCTGGAGCGCCTGGGACTGTCCGCGGAGCAGATTCGGCGCCAGTTACGGCGCATGGTGCAGGAGGCAGGCGCGGGGTCTGCCTCTACACGTCAGCCCCAGACCGCCCGCGGCCGCCGGGAGCGGCGGAGCAAGACGCCCCTCATCGACCAACTGGCCACGGACCTCACCGCGCTGGCGGAAGAGGGGCGGCTGGACCCCGTCATCGGTCGAGAGAAGGAAATCGAGCGGGTGATTCAAATCCTGGCCCGCCGCACCAAGAACAACCCCGTCCTCATCGGCGACCCTGGTGTGGGCAAGACGGCCATTGTGGAAGGGCTGGCCCAGCGCATCGTGGAAGGCAACGTGCCCGCGCCCCTGCTGGGCAAACGGGTGCTGCAACTGGACGTGGGCTCGCTGGTGGCCGGCACCATGTACCGGGGTCAGTTCGAAGAACGCCTCAAGCGCATCATCGAAGAACTCAAACAGGCGGGCGCCATCCTGTTCATTGACGAGGTCCACATGCTGGTAGGCGCGGGTGCCGCGGGCTCTTCCGTAGACGCGGCCAACATCCTCAAGCCCGCCCTGGCGCGCGGGGAAATCCAGGTCATCGGGGCCACCACGCTGGACGAGTACCGCAAGTACATTGAGAGCGACGCGGCCCTGGAGCGCCGCTTCCAGCCCGTTTTTGTGGACGAGCCTACGGTGGAGGAGGCCATCGAAATCCTCAAGGGCATCCGCTCGGCGTATGAAGAGCACCACCATCTGACCATCTCCGACGAGGCGGTGGAAGCCGCGGTCAAACTCTCCGCCCGGTACGTGACCGACCGTTTCCTGCCCGACAAGGCCATCGACCTCATTGACGAAGCCGCATCTCGGGTACGGATGTACAAGAGCGAAACGGCCAAGAAGACGAAGCGCATCCTGGACGAACTCCGCAAGGTGCGCACCGAGTACGCGCTGGCCCTGGAGGATAACCGCTACGAAGACGCCCAGGCCCTGCAGTATCGCATCGAAGAACTGGAACGCCAGCTGGAGATGCTGCAATCCGGCTGGGACCGCACGTCCAGTCCCGTGGTCACCGCGGAAGACATCGCCGAGGTGGTCTCCATGTGGACGGGCATTCCCGTCACCCAGCTGACGGAGACGGAGGCCGAGCGCCTCCTCCACATGGAGGACGAACTGCGCAAACACATCGTCGGCCAGGACGAGGCCATTGAAGTGGTCTCCAAAGCCGTGCGTCGGGCCCGGGCGGGGTTGAAGGACCCCCGACGACCCATCGGGTCCTTCATCTTCCTGGGGCCTACGGGCGTGGGCAAGACGGAAATGGCCAAGGCTCTGGCCCGGTTCCTTTTCGGCAGTGAAGACGCGCTCATTCAAATCGACATGAGCGAGTTCATGGAACGCCACACCGTGAGCCGCCTGGTGGGCGCGCCTCCGGGTTACGTGGGTTACGAAGAAGCAGGTCAGCTCACCGAAGCCGTGCGCCGTCGGCCCTATTCCATCGTGGTCTTCGACGAAATCGAAAAAGCGCACCCCGAAGTACACAACATGCTTCTCCAGATTCTGGAGGAGGGCCACCTCACCGACGCACGGGGGCAGAAGGTGGACTTCCGCAACACCATCATCATCATGACCTCCAATGTGGGAGCGGACCTCATCAAGCGCCAGGCCAGCCTGGGCTTTGCCACACCCGAAGAGGAAGAGGACTCCAAGCGCTCTTACGAAGAGATGCGGAAGAAACTGCTGGATGCCCTCAAACGTCTCTTCCGGCCGGAATTCCTCAACCGGGTGGACGCGGTGGTCGTCTTCCGGCCGCTGACCAAAGAAGACATCCGCCAGATTGTGCACATCCAAATCGACCGGGTGCGGGAGCGCCTGCAAGAGCACAATTTGGAGCTGGAAATCACCGAAGCCGCAGTGAACCGGCTGGCCGAACTGGGCTATAACCCCGAACTGGGGGCTCGACCTCTGCGCCGGGTCATCCAGCAGAAAATCGAAGAGCCCATCTCCGACCGCATCCTGGCCGGAGACTTCAAGCCCGGGGATACCATCCTGGTGGACGCGGAAGGCGGCGAAGAAGGCGAGGAAGAGATTGTGCTGCGCCGCCAGGAACCGGTGGAAGAGCCGGCTCATCCCATCGGCGAAGCGCCGGGGTCGGGCGAGCCCCGAACCCAGGAGAAGACCCCAAGCCCATGAGGTCAGGGTTTTTCACTGTTCTAACAGAAGGGTGAAGCCATAGGGGCCGCCCTTTCGCTTAGATCGAACCGGGCTCAGGACCATAAGGAAGAAAGAATTTGTGTGGGGCGGCTTCGCCGCCCCACACAAATTTATTTTTCTCCCTGCGGTCCTGAGCCCGAGGAGGCCTGCGCGTCACGTGGCAAATCATCTTGAAAAGACCTGGTTTTGTAAGAACGTGCAAAAACCCTGGCCCGGTTTTCAGGTTTTTTCCGTTCTTTTGTCACGCATCGTCCACAAGAAAAACCACCAGCCGTCCTGGGCCATGGACCCCCAGGGTCAGGGTCATCTCGATGTCCGCGGTCCGGGACGGTCCGGTAACCAGCACCGTGGCCGGGGACTGCACCACTTCGGGCCGGGTGAGGGCGTCTTCCAGCCGGGCTACCACGGCCGAGGCGGGTACCACCGCGAGATGGACCGGAGGCCACAGGGACGCTCCCAGGGGGCGTCCCGTCCCGCCGGGGAGGACTAGGGTGCCTGTTTCCGCGATGGCCCAGCGCGCGCCCGTGAGGCCCGCGTGGGCTTGCGGCCCCTCCTGTCTCTCCAGACCGCCCGCGAGAAGGCGCTCCAACAGCCCCGCCGGCAGATGGGATGTTTCCCAGGGCCACAGGGTGCGTATCCCTTCCTGCTGGCACCAGGCCAGGACGGCCTCGGCCAGTTGCGCCTGGCGAATCCGGTGGACTTCGACATCCACCGCCCGGGCCCGCTGCAGGAAGGTCTCCAGGGGGCGGGTTTCCCCGGTTTCGGAGGTCGTTCC
>WFUL01000044.1 GCA_015484985.1 Anaerolineales bacterium
GGGACGCGAGGTCTATCGGTGGCCGGCCCGTTTGCGTCTCCAGCAGGGTCCTTTATGGCTCTTTGAAGCCACCTTTCAACTCCCCCAGGGTCCGGTGCAGGTGGCCGGGTTGACCTTCCATCCCGGGGATTGGATGCTGGAAGCCTACTTCACCGACCGGTGGTACAACGTTTTCGAGGTCTACCAGGGCCCTCAAGGTGGCCCCTTACGGGGCTGGTACGCCAACCTGGCCCGACCACCCCGCATCCTGCCAGAACACCATCTCACCTTCGTCGACCTGGCCCTGGACCTGGTGGTCTTCCCCCAGGGCGAAATGGTGGAAGTGGACCGGGAGGCCTTCGAATCCCTGGCCCTGGACCCCCATGAACGGCGTCAGGCCCTGAAGGACTGGGAGGCCCTAAAGACGGCTTTTCGCCGAGGACAGTTCTACCTGGCCAAAGGCATGGTTCCCCCAGGGCAGGAGGGCAGGCGCCCGTCTTGACCCCTGGATGCGCCCGGGGGAACGGCGGTCCCGCAAGGAAGCGCCTTCGGGGCAACGGCCACGAGGCGTTTCCGCACACGGGAAAACACGGTGAGGGGAACCGGCGGGCCTCCGTTCTTGGGTAGAATGGGGCAGGAAGATTCCTGATGTCCGATTCCCACCACGAAGGAGGCATCCCCATGGCGGAGAAGATGCTGGCCGTCTGGATTGAGGAGCACGGTGGACCCGAGGTCTTGCGGCATGGCGAGCTTCCCGTGCCCGAACCCGGCCGCGGCGAGGTGTTGGTGCGCCTGCGGGCCGCGGCCCTCAATCACCTGGACCTGTGGGTCCGCCGCGGATGGCCGGGGTTGAAGCTGTCCTATCCCCACATCCTGGGCGCGGACGGCGCGGGCGAAATCGCGGAGGTCGGCCCCGGCGTGGAGGGGTGGCGGAAAGGCGACCGGGTGGTCCTCAACCCCAACATCGGGTGTGGCGAATGCGCCTACTGCCTGGCCGGCGAGGACAACCGCTGCGAACGCTGGCAGTTGCTGGGCGAGACCCGAAGCGGGACCTATGCCCAGTATGTCGTGGTCCCGGCTCGCAACGTGTACCGCCTGCCGGAGCATATGGACTACCACGCGGCCGCGGCCGCGGCCCTGGTCTTTCAAACGGCCTGGCACTCCCTGGTCACCCGGGGCGGGCTTCGGCCCGGCGAACACGTGCTGGTGGTGGGCGCCTCGGGCGGGGTGAACACCGCGAGCATCCAGATTGCCAAACTGGCCGGGTGCACGGTGTACGTGGTAGGTTCCAACGAGCGTAAACTGGCCCTGGCCCAATCCCTGGGCGCGGACGTGCTCATCAACCGCCAGGAGCATCCCAAGTGGCACCGGGAGGTGCTGCGCCTCACCGGAGGCCGGGGCGTGGACGTGGTGGTGGACAACGTGGGGACCACCTTCCCCCTGAGCTTCAAAGCCGCCCGCAAAGGTGGACGCATCCTCACGGTGGGCAATACCGGCGGGCCGGTCTTCGAAATCGACAACCGCTTCATCTTCGGCAAGCATTTGAGCATCATCGGCTCCACCATGTCCACCCAGGCGGACTTTCGCACGGTTATGGACCTGGTCTTCGAGGGCAAGCTGAAACCCGTTCTGGACCGCGTCTTCCCCCTGGAACAGGCCCGAGAAGCCCACGAAGTGCTGGAGGCCGGTGAACAACTGGGGAAATTGACCCTGGAGATTCCCTGAAAGGGATGGTTCCAACCCCCATCCGAAATGGGACGAGGGATAGGCGTTGAAACGCATCTCATGGTCCACGGCATCGCGCCTCCGACAGGCATGGCGGCAGGCGCGCACCTGGCTGGCGCGGTACGGTGAAGCATGGCTGTACTTCGCGCTGTTCGCGGCCCTGTTTCTCACCGGCAGTCAGGTCAACCTGCAGGGGAAAATCGAGCGCATTCGGGCCTACACCCGCCCCATGGAGTTCAACGACGTCGCCTGGATGGCCCGGGCCTGGACGGTCAAGGCCGCGTTCATGCTCCTGTCCCCCGAGCGCTACATGACCCTGGACGACCAACGGGCCCTGGTGGATGCTTATCTCGACCTGGTACGGGAACGGCAACGTCGAGAAGGGGAACTGCAACAAGCCTACGGGGACCCCAACCTGGCGGACCGGGAAGCCCGAATCGTGGCCCTGCAGCGGGAACTGGCCGGACTGCGCGCGCGTCATGCGCGGCTGGCTCCCGTGGTGGAGCAGGTGCTGCAGGCCCAGGTCGCGTTCGTGCTGGCGGAGCTGGGCCTGGGATACGGAGGGGCCATCTTCCCGCCCGTGGTCTATCGGGAAAGCACCCTGCCCAACGCCCTGGTGGTCTCGCCCCGTCACGTGA
>WFUL01000045.1 GCA_015484985.1 Anaerolineales bacterium
CTCGTCCTGGAAGCGCTCGGCCATGCGTTCGGTCAGGGGAAAGACGGTGGACGAGCCCGCGGTGATGATGTTGCCCCCATAATCCGCCGGGTCGACAGGGGGCAAAACGATAACGCCCTCGACCAGGGTCGCGCCGGTCGAGGGCGTGGATGTGGCGGGGGGCGTTTCGGGCATCCCCGGAGTCGCAATGAGTACCGGGGTGGCCACAACCCCGCTGCAACCCGTCAGAAATCCGAGCAAGAGGAATACCGACCGCCAGGGACGAGGCATACGGGAACCATGCAAGGACATGTCCACCTTCCTCCTCCTTTTTTTCAAAGCCATCGGACAGGTCCATCTCCAAGCATACCTCTCCTTGTGCGGCTTTCAAAGGGTTTGCATTACCGGCGCATAGTCATATCTCACAAGATGCACGTCGAAGTTATTCCCCGCATATTCCGCGCGCAGCCCTGAGCGGGTTCAGGACCGAGCACGGAACTATCCACGGTTGACAAAGACAGATGACATACCCCCTCCATAGGGTGAGGAACTATGCCGCACAGACGATACGGGTAAGCAACAAGATTGCAGCATCCTTGAGAACGCGGTCGGATTCCCGACGGATTCATGGACTCGGCCCCTCTCCTTCCAGGGGAAGTCCGGGTACATGGACTTCGTTCACCCCGAAATCCAGCAAGTGCACCACCTGCCAGCCCCGGGCCACCAGCGCCTGGGCGATGAACCGGCGATGACACCGCCGCCAGTCCCGCTCGGCGCACAGGATGGCCACCGCCTCTTTCCGGGCCAGTTGTTCCAGGGCTTCCAGGCCTTGCCGAAAAGCGGGCGTAGCCATGTACTCGGGATAGGGAGGACGGGTATATCCGCCCAGGGTTTCACCCAACCATACATAATGGATGCCTTCGACCTCCAGACCTACCTTCAGGGCGTCTTGCCGGAACCAGGGCCAGCGCCGGGAGCCGGGGAAGCGCCGCACGTCCACCACCATCTGCACGCCGGCTACCCGGAGCAGCACGATGAGGTCCTGCAGGGAACGGTTGGAATGCCCCACCGTGAACACCGTCGGCATCGGCGGCTCCCTACGGCCAGGGGTCCCCTTCGGGCACCGACATATGCCCCAGCGCGGACCAGGCCTCGCGCGCCTCGGCCACCACGAAGAGGGAACCCGTGACCACCAGAGGGTTCCCCTCCTCCAGGGCCTGACGAAAAGCCGCGTCAACGGAGGCCGCGGTCCGAACGGGCCACCCCAAGGCTTCCACTTGCGGGGCCAGCTCCTCCACCGGGACCGCGCGCGGGTGCCGGGAGCGGACGACCCAAAGGGTCGCCACGTCCACATGCGCCTGCAAGGCCTGCAAGAGGGCCCCCGGGTCCTTGCCCCGAGAAAGGCCGAAGACGACGATCCAGGTCCGGTCGGGGAAGACCTGGGCCAGGGTCCGGGCCAGGGCGCGGCCGGATTCCCGATTGTGGGCGCCGTCCAGCACGACGGGGGGTTCCTCCCGAAGCACCTCAAAGCGCCCCGGCCAATGCACCGTGGCCAACCCTTCCTCCAGGGCCGAAGGGGGCACGGACCAACCCTGGGCCCGGAGCACGTCCACGGAGGCGGCCACCAGCGCGGCGTTCTCGGCCTGATGTTCCCCCAACAGAGCTAGACGATAACGGACCACCGCGCCCTGGTCGTCCCGCAAGCGTATCCGCTGGCCGCGCGGTGTGACCTCTTCCACGAGGATGGCGGAGGGCTCCACCACGTGCAAAGGCGCGCCCCGGTCCTCGGCCACACGACGCAGCACCTCCATGGCCTCGGGGTCCTGGGTCACCGTCACCACGGGAACCCCAGGCTTGAAAATGCCCGCCTTCTCGTAGGCGATGTCCCGCAACGTCGGACCCAGCACCTCGGTGTGGTCCAGGCCCAAGCGGGTGACCAGGGTAAGTTGAGGGCACACCACGTTGGTGGAATCCAGCCGCCCTCCCAACCCCACTTCCACCACCGCCACGTCCACCTGGAACTGGGCAAAGACCAGAAAGGCCATGGCCGTGAGCACATCGAACACGGTGAGGTCGGAATCCGCTTCCATAAAGGCCTGAAGGGCGTTCATCCAATGCACGAAGGTCTCCCGAGAAATCGGCTCCCCCTGTACGCGAATCCGTTCCCGCACGGTGTGCAAATGAGGCGAGGTGTACAACCCGGTGCGATACCCGGCCGCCCGAAAGACGGCCTCCAGCATGGCCGCGGTGGACCCTTTGCCCTTCGTGCCCGCGATGTGCACGACAGGGAAGGTGTGTTGCGGGTCCCCCAAAGCCGCCAACAAACGACGTATCGGAACCAGACGCAAAGCCTCGGGTTGACGGACCCGCTGGACTTCAAAGTTGGCCCGGCTGTAGAGCATGTGCAAGGCCTGACGATAACCCTGAATCATCCTTAACTCCCGGGTTTGTTTCCTGAGAGATTGTACTCCCACCTGCACATGGCACGAAATTCCTCCAGGGACATCGTCTGACGTCTCTCCTTCGGGGTATGATGGGAAGGCAAACCCCACACAGGAGGGAAGCCATGCCTCCACTTCAACGTCGGAAGCATTTCGTCGGCATTGCGCTGGGGAGCAACCTGCAAGACAGGGATGCCAATCTCCGTCAGGCCCTGGAAGGGTTGCTGGAGTGGGTGGAAATCGAAGCCGTGTCCTCCTTCTACGAGACGGACCCGGTGGGCTATCTCGACCAACCCCGTTTCCTCAACGCAGTGTGCCTCGGCACCACGGACCTGGAGCCCTCCGACCTACTCCACCGTATGAAGGCGCTCGAAGGCCGAATGGGACGCACGCCCGGCCCCCGATGGGGCCCGCGCGTCATTGACCTGGACCTGCTGTTCTACGACGACCTGGTGGTCGAGGGGGAGACCCTCACCCTTCCGCATCCACATCTCCACGAACGGGCCTTCGTGTTGGTCCCCCTGGCCGAAATCGCGCCTCGATGGGTGCATCCCCGCCTGGGGAAGACCGCGGCCTCCCTGGCCGCGCGCGTGTTGACCTCGGGGATTCGCCCCTGGGCCCGGGCCCCTATGCGCATCGGACGGCGCTTCTTCTACTGGGGCCGGGAAACCTTCATCATGGGCATCCTCAACGTCACCCCCGATTCCTTCTCGGGGGATGGGCTTCTCCAACGGGCCGAGTGGATACGTGAGGCGGTGGAGCGGGCCCGTCGTTTTAAGGAAGAGGGAGCCCACTTCCTGGATGTGGGAGGAGAGAGCACCCGGCCCGGTTCCGAACCGGTCACCGCGGAGGAGGAAATGCGCCGGGTTCTGCCCGTCATTGAAGCCCTGGCGGCCGAAGGGCTGGGCCCCATCTCCATCGACACCTACAAGGCCCGGGTGGCCCGGGCGGCGGTAGAGGCCGGTGCTGACCTCATCAACGACGTTTGGGCCTTCCGCGCCGACCCCGAAATGGCCGCGGTGGCCGCGGACCTGGGGGTGCCGGTCATCCTCATGGACAACCGGGCGAAGCGCGAAGCCGTGGTAAAAGACGCGCGCCTGGGCGCCCGGTACGAGGGGGAAGCCGTAGGTGACATGGTGGTCGCCGTGCGCCGTCACCTGCACGAGCGGGCCCAGACCGCGCAGCGAGCCGGCATTCCTCCGTATCGCATCATCCTCGACCCCGGCATCGGCTTTGGGAAAACCGTGGAGCAAAACCTAGACCTTATCCGCCGCCTGGACGAACTGGCGGTATTGGGCTATCCCTTACTGGTCGGCCCCTCCCGCAAGTCCTTCATTGGGTTCACCCTGGAGCTGCCCGTGGAAGAGCGCTTAGAGGGCACCGCGGCCGCGGTAGCGGTGAGCATCGTGCGGGGGGCGGACATCCTGCGGGTGCATGACGTCCAGGTCATGTTCCGGTTAGCCCGTATGACGGATGCCCTGGTCCGCCGGAAACCGGGAGTGTGAACCTCCTCTATCGGCCTGTCGAACAGCCCTATCACCAAGGTGTCGTCTGTCACGTGAGGCTCGGTGACAGATGACACTACATTTCTAAGAAAACACAAATACAATAAGAGGTGAAGGTAAGTTTGTACGCTCCCCTGAGGAGGTTTGCCATGTTTGTGGATTATCTCACCCTGGTCATGCTCAACCTAGTGGCCGGTTTGGGTATCTTGGCCTACTATGTAGCCACGGGTCTGAAGCCCAATAAGGGCATCGCTGCAGGGTTCGGTGTGGTAGGCTTGCTCAACACCGTACTTGGGCTTCACATGAGCCTCACCTGGCCTTTACCCAGCAGCTACAACATCCTTTTCGGGGAACCCACCACCCTCTTTGGTCTGGTCTTTCTAGCTGCGGCCATCGCAATCGCTAAGGAGTGGGACCTTTACCCCACGTCCCTCTTTGCCTTCTTCGCTGGCGTGAACAGCCTGGTGGCAGGATATGTCATCATAGTCAATGAGCTCACCCGCGAGCCCCTGATGTCCGGACTTGTGTTCATCCTGACGGGTCTGATGGGCGTCCTGGCGCCTTTTGGGCTAAAGTGGAAGGACAACCGAACCCTTCGTTATCTCGCCCTGGCCCTCATTATCATCGTGCTGCTTTTGTGGCTCTTTACCTGGTACAAGTCCCTTCTAGGGCACGTCGAGATGTTTAGTGAGTGGGCGCCGGATGCGATTCTGACGCGCCAAGCCAAGTGACTACCGACCCCGCCTCATCCAAGCGTAGCGCCCACCCCAGACTGGGAGTGGGCGCTACGCCTTTCATGACCTGCAGAAGGCCCCCCTATCATGAGGGGGCCGCTTGCACCCGGGCGTTGAAGTCCTCGATGAGCGCGTCCAATTCAGGCACCAGGTCCTGGATGCGTTTCCAATAGGTGCGGTCATACCACTGGGCTTCCAAATCCCCGGCCTCCTTGTCCTGCTGTTCCACCCAAGTGAAATACTTCAGGTTGTGAATGCGCTTCCGCTCAGGGTAACGGAGTTCCAGGACATGGTCCGTGGACAGCCCTTGAAGGTAACGAGCGAAATCCGCTGCGGCATCTTGGGCGGTATAGGGGCCATATTCTTGACGCATTTCCTCAAGGCGACTCTGGTAGAGTTCCATGGAATCCGTGAGCACGGTCAGGATCACATCTCCTTCGCCCAGTTCAAAGTATTTGGCGAACTTGATGCTCATGATGAGATTGGCGATGCCGGAGAAGCCCAACAGGTCGAGGCGAGCAACGACTGTTTCGGGCACTCCCTGCTTCACCAAATAGGCCCGACCTTCGGGCTCGTTGAACAAACGGGCCAGGCGTACCACGGCCTCATCGTCCACGTCAATGATGAGGTCCGTGTTCTTTACGTTGTGAATCCAGGGAACGTGTTTATCGCCAATGCCTTCAATCCGGTGCTCGCCGAAGCCGTTTTCCATGAGGGTGGGCACCTGGAGGGCCTCCCCGGCCGCGATTTTCATCTCGGGGAACAGGGTCTTGAGGTAATCGCCGCTGGCAATGGTGCCGGCCGAACCAGTGGTCAGGCACAGCCCACGGAAGACATCCTCGGGGCGCATGTGACGGTCTAACACCTCCTCCATGGCCCGCCCGGTGACTGCGAAGTGCCACAGGTAGTTCCCGAAATCGTCGAACTGGTTGAGGATGACCACCTCGGGGTCCTGGGCCTGGAGCTCCTTGCACTTGTCGAAAATCTCCTTGACATTGGCCTCCGTACCGGGGGTCTTGATGACTTCATCGGCCATGCCGGACAGCCATTGGAAGCGTTCCTGGCTCATCCCCTCCGGCAGGATGGCGATGCTGTGCACCCCCAGCAGGCGGGAATCGAAGGCACCCCCGCGGCAATAATTTCCGGTGGACGGCCAGGCGGCCTTGTGCCGGGTGGGATCGAACTGTCCGGTGACCAGCCGGGGGACCAGAACTCCGTACGCGGCACCCACCTTGTGGGCTCCTGTGGGGAACCACTTCCCCACCAGAGCCAGGATACGGGCCGGTACTCCGGTAAGTGAAGATGGGAATTCCAGCACGTTTACCGGACCGAACCCTCCGCCATGGGACACCGGCTCGTTGTGCCAGGTGATGCGGAAGAGGTTGCGAGGATGCACTTCCCATAACCCAATGTGTCGAAGTTCCTCCTTGATTTCGGAGGGAATCAAAGTCGGGTTCTGCATCTGAGCAAAAGTGGGCAAGAGGAGGTTGCGCTCTCGCGCCCGTTGTACCGCGTGCTTCAGACCCACGGGATCTACTGTCAAATCCAACATCCATGGCCTCCTGTGGGGACGGGTTTTCTTCACGTGCTTCTCCACGACGCGTCGTTGTCTCCCATTGTACCGCGCTCTGCTATCCTCTGCAGGAACAGGACAGAGGCCCGGGCGTTTTTCAAGTTCTCATCATCGACGCTTCGGGTCCCGCTTGTTTGTCCTGGCGGATAAAAGAGGTGTGCGCATAGGTCTCCGTGACTCCAGGACCGCGAGGAAAAAGAGAGAAAACAAGCAGCAGCGGCGAAAGCGCTGCTGCTTGTTTTCTCTCTTTCTTTTCACTTGCGGTCCCGTACCTGGCCAGGCTTGCTCCAACCACACGGACATGCGTCTTTGCAACAGCCTCTGTTAGAACATGGAAGACGCCTGGTTACCCCCGTCATTTGGCGGGCGCAACGAGCCAAAAAACAGGGTAGGATTAGAGGGACCCGAACCTTCACAACCCCGGGCGTTGGAGGTGAAAACGTGTCAATGGCAACGGAACTTCTCCCAACCTCCCGAGGCCGTGTCTTCCTGCATGCGGTGGTCTTTGTCCTGGGATTTTCCCTCATCTTCGTCATTGGATGGGGGGGTACGGCCACGTTACTGGGCCAACTTTTCGGTACGTACAAAACGCTCCTGGCCCAAATTGGAGGATTGGTGGTCATTCTTTTTGGACTGCACACCCTGGGATGGATTCGTTTACCCTTTTTGGATTACGAACTCCGCCCCTCAGGTGCCGAGGCTCTGACTCACAAGCCTTCGGGATTGTGGTCGGCCTTTGGCATGGGCGTGTTCTTCGCCGCCGGATGGACGCCGTGTGTCGGTACCACCCTGGGGGCTATTCTGACCATGGCCCTGGCGGAAGAAACCGTGTATCAGGCCATGGTGCTCTCGGCCGCGTATGCCGCGGGCCTGGGCATTCCCTTCTTGTTGTTAGGCCTGAGCGTGGAACGGGCTTCCAAGTGGATGTACCGCTTTCGGAAGCACACACGCACAGTTCAAATCATCAGTGGAATTCTCCTCATCGGCATCGGTATCATGTTGCTTACCAATCGCCTCTTCCTCATTGCCGTGTGGGCACAACAACAGGGGTGGTATCTTGATGTCCCCTCCTCCGGAACGCCCAGCCTTCTGATTGCCATGGTCGCGGGTGTGCTGTCCTTCCTCTCCCCCTGCGTGTTTCCCCTGGTACCCGCTTATCTCAGCTTCTTGGGTGCACAGGTGATGCGTTAGCCATCCCGTTCCCCTCCATTCGGGGGAGTGTTCGAAAAAACCGACCCAACTTTCCTTAGGACTTAGGGACGAAAAGATGGAAACACGGGCAGGAAAAACCAAAGCGCTTCGCACAGGCCTGACCAGGCTCTGAACCGCAGGAGAGGCGGACGGCCATCAGGTCGACAGCCGGCAGCGAATTTTGCTCCTGGGCCCGGTTAGACCCGCGCGAATGAGCGATAAGCCCAATTCTCGAACACTTCCTCCATCAGGCGATACAACCAGCGTAAGCCTTCCGGCTCCCTGGTGCATACCCATATCGCAGATGCGACCTTGTTGTTCATCCCAAGCGAAGGGCATGTCGGATGGGCCCGCCAAACCCATTTCGGCAAACCCTGGTTAGTCCTGACCGGGCCCGGGACCGCTGGAGAAAAGAGGGATGCAGCGGCGGCTTCGCCGCTGCATCCCTCTTTTCTCCCTCTTCTGGTCTTGAATCCGATTAGGACTACGCGAGACATGCGAAAGCGGACGGCCTTTTTTCATCTCGTACTCGGTTAGAATTATTTTGTTCGCTCCTTCACACCCACCTACGAAACGGAAACGGTCCCCTTCCCCTCAGATCAAACGCGTGGAAATTTTTTGTTGCGGTATAATGGTGATAAACTCGTCTTCCTTTCTTATGATTTGGGAGGTCGAATCATGCGAGGGGTAAAACAGACCATGCTCATATGGGGGATATGGTTCCTCCTGTTCGTCCTACCCATTGGCGTCGCCAAAGCCTATAGCGGATATCCCTATTTCTTCATCAAAGCTGTGGTGCGTGACCACAGTGTGGAAATCACTCCTTACAACTTCCCCCCCAATGACACGTTCATCGTGCGCATGAACGTGATGGGAACGCGGGGCGTGGGCGGCTATGTGGTCGAAACCGTGCTCACCGATGCCGCGGGCAATCTGAGCGATACAGTGTACCCCATCCATCCCAACTTATGGGGCCTGAAGCAAATCGCGATTCGACTGGAAAGCCCTTACACCGGTTACTTCGCCTACAATTGGTTCTACAACAACACCTACCCGGCCACGTCCACTCCCGCCCCAACGGGCCCTTCGGGAAGCGGGTACTATGGCTTCCCCTTTTTCTTCATCCGCTCCGTCGTCAAGGACACCAGTGTGACCATCTCACCTCACAACTTCCCACCCAATGATACGTTTGAAGTACGCATGAATTATATGGGCACCCGGGGGGTAGGAGGAATTTTAGTGGCTACAGTCACCACCGATGCCAGCGGCAACCTGAGCAGTCTGACCTATTCCATCCCCTCAGCCCTGGCCGGACAATATCGCATTGCCATCCGGCTGGAAAGCCCCACCAGCGGTTATTACGCCTTCAACTGGTTCTACAACAACACCGCGACCGTGGATGTGCCATAAAAGGAAAAGCCGGGAATAAAATCAGGCTTTATAACCCGCCTCTTGTGCTACAATAACTTGCATCCCTCGTTAGACAGGCAGGAGTTTTTCATGGCGCGTTCTCGTCGTCTTCCTTGGTTGTGGGTTCTGCTGGGGGGTTTTTTGATCTGTAGTGCCTGTGCCAGCTTCCTCATGACCGGCTACGCCTTAGGGCGATGGTGGCGGGAACGGGCGGCTGTCGCACGCGTTACAGCCACCCCGGAAGGCTCCCTTCCTCTCTCCAGCAGCACCGAGCCCGTACCGACCCGTTCATCCACGCCCACCTCCACGCCCACAATCTCTACACAAACGCCGCCTACCCAAACGCCGGAATCCAAGTCTAACGCCAACGGCCTGCCCTCCCGATTACAGGCCATCATGGAACGTATCGAGAACGAGGTCATCGAAATTCGCGGCCTGAAGCCTAAACATCCGGTAGAACGGATCTTTTTGAGCCGGGAGGCGTTACGCCAAAAGGTCGAAGAGGACTTCTTCAAGGATTACTCCCAGGATGACGCCTGGAAAGATGTGCTCGAACTCTGGACGTGGGGCCTTCTCCCTCGCGACTTCGACCTGTTTTCTTTTTATCGAGATATTTACAGTGAGATGATTGCCGGCTTCTACGATGATGAAGAAGGAAAAATGTACGTAGTGGCTGAGGGCTTTCCTGCTTATGCCCGGATCACCTATGCTCACGAGTTCACCCACGCCTTGCAGGATCAGCAATGGGACCTAGACAAGAATCTGAACTACAACAATGAAACCTGCAAACAGGATTCCGAATATTGCGGAGCCCTCCAAGCCCTCATCGAGGGCGATGCGTCGTTAGTCGAATTGGAATGGTTTTGGACAAAGGCCACACCGCGCGAGCAAGATTCCATCCGCCGATACTACCAGTCCTTGGAAAACCCGGTTTTCGACCAAGCACCCGAGTTCTTCAAAAAGGAACTGCTCTTCCCTTATAACCAAGGTACGGAGTTCGTGCAATACCTGCACGCTCAAGGGGGTTGGGAAGCCGTCAACCAGGCATATGCGCAACCCCCTCTTTCGACAGAACAAATTTTGCACCCGGAACGCTATCCCAAGGATAAGCCCATTAAGGTGCAGCTGCCAGACCTTTCCCAGGTACTAAAGGGTGGCTGGGAACCAATTGTCGAGTATAATACGTTAGGGGAATTTTGGCTTTTGCTGGTCTTGCGCTATGGTGTGGAAGACAGCTGGCGGCTTTCCCGAATTCAGGCGGAACGCGCTGCAGAAGGCTGGGGGGGTGATGCTTACGCTTTGTACTATCACGCCGACCTTGACGCTGTGGCGTTAGTAATGGACATCCGTTGGGATACCGCCGAAGACTTGCAAGAATTCCGTGAGGCTTTCCTGGACTACGCAGAAGCCCGCTTTGGTCCATACCAAACTACTAACGGTTGGTATCGCTGGGATGATACCCTTTATGGCACCGTGCTCTTCCAGGCCCAAAAAGACCGTGCCTTATGGATCGTGGCACCGGAAACGGTGGTGGAGGCTCTTCGGGACGCGATGATCTATGGCTCACCTTAAGAAAAAATCGCTCGGGCGATTGGCCGGCCTGGTCATCTTCTTCTCCATTCTTGCTGCATGTGTATGGAAGCCAGGCACGGCTTCACAGGGGGAAAACCGGACATCGCCTTATCCTGTGGCCGATGTCTTTCGGGATTTCTATCATTCCCCCCCCAATCCTGAATTCCTTTTCGGCCTTCCAATAAGCCCCCTCCAACGACGGCCTGATGGTACATGGGTCCAATACTTCGAAAAAGCGGTGTTCGTCACGGATGCCACGGAAGAGGTGCGTCTGGAGCCCTTAGGGAAACGATTCCGCATCCCCGGTGAGCCGTACCTAACGCATGCCCAACGAGGACCCCAGTGCCGCTCCTACCCCACAGGATATGCGGTGTGTTATGCCTTCTTAGAGGTCTACCTCAAATACAGGGGGGAGGAAGTGTTCGGCCTGCCTATCTCAGGCATTGAAACCGATGGCCTCCAAATCTTTCAAGACTTTGAAAACGCTCGTCTTCTCTTTCGGTTCGAAGCTCCTGAAAATATCGTTGTAGCAGATTTAGGGCGCATGGCCCTCGAACGCGACCTGGCCGGGATGCCCCTGGGCAGCCAAGTACACAGCCTACGAGAACCTCAAAAACTGCAACTCCAGGTCCAGGTGAGTAGTCCCGTTGTAGCTCCCGGAGACACCCTCGTGGTCACCCTGTTGGCATTGGACCAGAACATGAAGCCCGTGGCAAACATCGAGATCACCGTAGAACTCTTCACCAAGGACGGTCGCTCCTTAGGCGTACAACAAGTGGGGATCACCGATACATACGGCATGCTGCAATTCGGCCTTCAAGCACCCGAAAACGGTTCCAGCCGTCTGTACCTGGAAGCCCGAGCCAGATACGAGGGCCATCTCTACATCGCCCGCCGCATGTTCCGAGTGAGCTTCCCATAAATAAGGTGCATTTCTGACCAGGCCTGAAAGAAAGGACAAAACAAACGGGCAGCGGTTACGTCGCTGCCCGTCATGTACTTGATTCTCCTCATTACACCTTAGGCCCTTTCAGGGCGACGCAGGGTTTTCCGCAAAGCGGCATACACGCGTTCAGGAAGCAGGGGAAACGTGTGGAACCAAATACTCGTGGCACTGTGAACCGCGTGAATTACCCCCGCGGCCACAGGAAGGAAGGGCATTTCACCCATCCCCCGCGCTCCCCAGGGCCCCAGGGGATCCGCATACTCCAGAATCAGGCTTCGCACCCGTGGAGGTACATCCAGGATGGTAGGAATCAAATATGTGGACAGCTTGTCCGTAAGGATGTAACCTTCACGTGTGATGAAATTCTCCATGAGCACGTATCCCAACGCCTGAATGATACCGCCCTCAATCTGTCCCTGGACCATCTTGGGATGAATAGCCTTACCCACATCGTTGGCGGAAATCACGTCCACCACCCGCACATGCCCAGTTTCGGTATCCACTTCGACCGCGAACGCCTGGGCCACGTACCCATACGCGAAGTTGGGCTCGGACTTCCCTGTTTCGGGGTCAAAGGGCGTGGTACGCGGAGGGCGGTACACGTACTCACCCACCGCAGGACGCTCTTCATCCCGCCATTTCTCCAGAGCGATTCGGGCTGCGCCTCGAATGGCGTTTCCGGCCATGAAGGTCAGGCGGGATGCTGAAGCACTTCCTGAGTTCTCTGTAACTGCCGTATCGGACAGTACCAAATGCACCTTCTCTAAAGGCACGCCCACGGCTTCAGCGGTCATCTGCGCGAAGACCGTGTGCGCTCCTTGTCCGACATCCGCACCCGCGTAGTACAACACTACCCGGTCGATTTCCGCGCCGCCATGGAGTTCGATTCGAGCCCAGGTATTCTCGGGATACCCGAAGGAGAACCCCACGTTCTTGAATCCACACGCGAAACCCACACCTCGTCGAATATGCGGGGCCGGTGGCTTGTCCCATCCCGGCCACTTCCGGTCGGCTTCCGGTGGACGGTGCCAGCCCTTCTCCTCATCGTACTCCCAACCCGCCTCCCGGGCTGCGGCTTCGATAACCTTGCGGATACTGACCCCCTTAGGAATGGGCGTCCCCACCGACATCACCGAGCCTTCCCGGAAGGCGTTACGCATGCGCAATTCCACCGGGTCCATCCCCAGGGCCTCGGCCAGCTTGTTCACCTGGGTCTCCGCTGCAAAGAGGGCCTGGGGACCGCCAAAACCCCGAAACGCGCCCGTGGGCACGTTGTTCGTATAGACCGCGTAGGCATCTACCCAAACGTTGGGAATTTCATACGGCCCGGTGCACAACACCGTGGCATTGCCCAAAACTTTGGTGGAGGTATAGGCGTACGCACCCCCATCAGCGATGAGTTCCACCTTCGCCGCGAGGATTTTGCCCTCGCGGGTCGCGGCCCATTTGGTACGGATGATGAAGGGATGCCGTTTATGGTGACCGATAATGGACTCTTCGCGACTCCACACGATTTTCACCGGGCGGTAAATCCCTCGCTGAGAAAGGCGCCAGACGGCTAGGGCCAGCACGATTTGAATGGACATGTCCTCCCGGCCCCCAAAGGCACCACCGATGGCCGGATAGATAACCCGGATTTTCTCCTTGGGGAGCTGCAACGCATGGGCGATTTGTTCCTGGTCCTCATGGGTCCACTGTCCGGCGACCACAATGGTCACGCGGCCTTCCTCATCAATGTACCCCAGACCGGCTTCCGGTTGCAGATACGCATGTTCCTGGAAGGGCGTCCGGTACTCCGTTTCCACCACCACGTCGGCTTCCTGGAAAGCCCGCTCCACATCCCCCTGGCGAATACGGTAGCGGCAAAACACGTTCGAACCTTTGTCCGGATGCAACAAAGGCGCATCGGGCTTCATGGCCTCCAGAGGATCAGTGACCACGGGTAGGTCTTCATAGTCCACTTGAATGAGTTCCAGGGCTCGCTGGGCAATCTCTTCACTTTCCGCCACCACCAGGGCCACCTGATCTCCCACAAAGCGGACCCGGTCCGCGTAAGGCTTGTTGGAACCCGGTCCACACAAAACAGGTTGGTCGGGGATGATGAGCCCGTACTCATTGTTCGGCACATCCTTGGCCGTGAACACCGCAACCACACCAGGCAGCGCTTCCGCCCGGGATGTATCAATGTGACGAATCCGTGCATGAGGACGGTGAGCGAAGAGGATTTTCATGTACAGTTGTTCGGGATGGTTGAAATCTCCGGGGTACTTCGTCACACCGGTGACTTTACCAACGGCATCCACCCGGGGGACCGAACGGCCAATGACCGCCATCAGGCTCCTCCTCAACAAGGTTGTTCCCATTGTACTATCGTTCGCGGAGATACATGTGGGGAGTCTGCAGAATATCGCGACATGACGGCGGCCCAGCAATGTGCTGGATCTTCCTGGTATACTCGGAACGGAGTGATACGGGCTTATTTACGCAACGTCATCGTAACGATGAGCCCTTCTTCCGTGACGACCACCTCTTGGACCTCGACATAAGACAGGGGCGGACGCTGGAAAAAACGTTCCAATTCGGCATTCACCCGGGAAACTGGAGCACGAAACAGAAAGGCCGGCAGAGGAAGAAAGCCCAGACGGACCTTCTGTAATCGAACATAGACACGACCCTGGTCCACATAAGGCTCTATACTCGCCACGATGGAGAACCACGCCCAATGCCCACGAATATCCACCTCACCGGGACGAAAATCCACATCCACCGACTGGAAGGGCGTTTGTCGTTGAATCTGGGCTTGATATCGCACCAAACACCGATTGACCTCTGCCTCCGGCGCCGACAGGGTGAGGGAGCCCTCTCGACGAAGTTTTTCTCCCAATTTGACGATTTGTTCCAGGTCACAACGGAAAACCTCTTGGGCCCGGACGGGAGCCACACCAAGCACGAGGCCTACAACCAGGACCCACCCAAAACTCAACAACCCCCATGGGAATTTGTCCATCGCTCGACCTCCTTACACACGCCCATACATTCTCTGGTGGAGGCATTATAGCATGAAGGAATCCGCTGCAACCCTACCTCTGGATGCCTTGCTGGAGGCCCTGCTTCTGGTGGCAGGGGAAGAAGGAACCACGGTGTCCCGATTAGCCCGCGTGACAGAGACCACCGAAGACCAGGTGGAAGCGGCCTTGCTCATGCTCGACGAACGGTTGCAAGGGCGGGGTATACGGGTACAACGGCATCGTCAACGTGTACGTTTCGTCACCGCGCCCGAAGCGGCCTCCGTGGTCCGAGCCTTTCTGGGCCTGGAAGCCAAAATCCGACTGAGCCGTGCCGCGCTGGAAACCTTGGCCATCATTGCCTATCGTCAACCCATTACGCGTCCGGAAATCGACGCCATCCGAGGCGTCAATAGCGACGGTGTGGTGCGCAGTCTGCTGGAAAAGGGCCTCATTGAAGAGGTGGGGCGCGCCCAGGCCCCTGGGCGTCCCATCCTCTATGGAACCACACCCCGCTTTCTCGAGTTGGTGGGCCTGACTTCTTTGAATGAACTCCCCCCTTTACAGGAAAACCAGGAGACCTGAGCCCCAGACCTCCCTTGCTGTCCATCTCGGTCCGGGTGCAAACCAGGGCTGACGCCCGTCAGCGGTCCGCTGCTGGCTGTCGACGGTCGGACGAAGATGAGACCACTCTCGCGGTCCTAGGGTCGCGGAGGCCTATGCGAAGGCATCGTTTATCCGCTAGGACAAACAAGTGGAGTCCGAAGCGGCGATGATGAGAATTTGAAAAACGCCTGCCCCTCCACAGAACCGTGACCAAAGGAGTCGTACAAAATGGTAAAATTAGGCCACAGGAGGCCGCACCATGACCGTGGGGCTGGAGGATGTCGTTTTGGTACTGAACGGCAATTATGAGCCGCTGCATGTATGTACGGTGCGGCGGGCATTGGGGTTATTGCTTTCGGAAAAAGCCCATATGGTAATGAACGGTCGGGGGCATATCCGCACTGTACGCACTCGAGTCCCCGTTCCCTCCATTATCCGTCTGCGTTATATCGTCCGTCGCCCTTACCCGCAAGTAAAACTGACCCGGCGGGAAATCTTCCGCCGGGATAACTACACCTGCCAGTACTGCGGGCGCAAGTCCTCCCGCCTGACCATTGACCATGTCATCCCGCGAGAACGCGGAGGGCAGACCGTATGGACGAATGTGGTAACGGCCTGCCCCGAATGCAACCAGCGGAAGGGAAACCGAACCCCACAAGAGGCCCACATGCGTCTCCTGCGGAAGCCAGCACCACCGCCCAATACCGCGCTGTACCGGTTCCAGCGCTACCTGGATTTGCATCGCGAGTGGCAGCCCTATTTGGAAGGCTGGTAAACACCCGGAACATCTATTCAGTATGCTCAAACCCTCGAAACGTCGCCGACTTCCCTTGCGCCCATCCGGTCCTCTGGGCCCGCCAGGTCGCTTTTCCCACAGTCTGTGGTTGTGGCCCCTGGTGGTCCTTTTCGTTGGCGCGGGTGTGTTCACCTGGGTGTTTTACCCAACTCTGGACACAGCGTTTTCCCTGCCCCGAAACCCTTCCATACGTCTGTTCATGGCCCTGGGAGTGAGTTTTACCTCCACCCTTATGGGGTTTGTCTATCTTCTCCTTTGGTGGGCTTATTACGTAAGCGCTGTACTCCCCTTAGTCTCCTATCAGTCCAAGCGCCTTTTGATTCGGCTCGCCTGGCATTACATGCAAGGCCGCCACGGTCCGGCGTACCAAGTCATGAACGGCAAGAAAATCGAAACCTTCACTCCCCATCACCGCCAGGGATGGCAGGTTGTGCTCCTGGATAGCGCCAGCGCGGCCGTGGTGCATTACATGGGCCAGTACGATGTCCTGGGACCTGGAGTCCACTTCCTCTCCCCCCATCACACCCTGGTGGCCTTCTTCGACCTGAGGGAACACCGGACCATCCTCAAAGGCAAGACCAAAAACAGTCCCACCCGGGGACGAACGGCTGACGGCATCCCCATTTCCGCCGACCTGGCGGTCGTCTGCTACCTAGACGACTTCCATCCCGACCCTCGATGGAAGCACGGGCCTAAAGGACCCCGAGGAGAAAAGCCACCCAAGGCCCTGGATCAGGCCGCGGAGGATTTCTGGCTTCGGGTCTATCAGGAACCTGCAAAAGTGCTGCGGCGACATGCCACCTTCGTAACCCCCTTTTTTGGCCACCGCCTTTCGATTCTGAAAGCCTTTGAAAACCTCGACCCCGAGACCCTAAGCGAAGAAGCCACCTGTACCTGGTGGCAGGTGGCCGAACATACGGCAACGGAGCTCTGGCTCAAACTGGTCGAACGTTACACCCTCTCAGAGCTCTTTCCGCCCAGCTGGAAAATCCCCCAACGGGATGCTCAGGATGCCTCCTTTCAAACCGGGTACGAACGCCTGCGAAGGGTCTTCCAGGAACGTCTGACCCAACCTTACTACTGGGATGACCAACAGCAACGGTGGCTGGAAAGCCCGGAGTTCTTCCATCTCCTGGAACACGGCGTCCGAGTACGGGCAGCCTCCATAAGCATGGTGTACCTGGAGGACGAAGCCCTCACCGAACACACTTACATCGACCCGTTACAGGACATCATTCACAGCAGACAGCAAGCGCTCACCAAATTGGCCTCCCAACTGGAACGCAAAGCCCAGGTCGAGGCCGCCTCTCAGTGGATGCGCCTGTTACAACAAACGATTCATCAGCATCCCGAGTTGCACGCTTTGGTGCAGGCCTTCACCGATGGCCATGAGGGGCAGGGCAACGGTGGCCGGGCGCATTCTGTAGACTTATCCCCGAGTACATCTCGTAAGCGCCTGATCGCCCTGCTGGAAGCCTGTTTAGAAGCCTGGTATCCCTTGATGGATACTCCGGACCTGGCCCGGAGTGAAGAATTCCAAACGCTGCGAGCGTTACGGCACTGGCTCCGCATGGAAAAGGGGAGGGAGTGATATGGGGTGGGGAGGTCTCTTCCACACCCTATGGGAGGAAGGTGTACGCAAACCTCTTCGTCAATTCCGTCGCGATGCCCGGCGGATTTGGCAACGGTGGACGGTATTCTTCGGCCCATCTACACCTACGACGACAACGGGACCCACCACGACAACCACATCCCGGTCGCCCCGACGGGCACCCATGGCGGCCCTTCAACCCCGCTGGCACTTGTGCACGGGAAGGTCATCCCAGCCACCCCAGCAGGTGAGCCCTCTCCTCATCCAACAGGAAATGCGGAAGCACCGTCTGCAAAGATGGATGATTGAGGTGCTATTCTTCGCTCCTATGCTCACCCTGGTAAGTGCGGGCCTCATCCTGCTCTTGTGGAGAAAGCCTGCCGAACTTTCCCCCTCGGCCATATCCCTCCAAATCATCACCGGGCTTGGAGGGATGGGCTTATGGTACGCTTTTCTGGCCTGGGTGCGACATCGGGCACGACGTATGGCCGCCTGGTATCAACAGGACATTTTCGACTTGAAGGAACGCGGTACCCCCTTGCAACGCCATCTCCAACGCCACATCCTTCCACAAGAGGACGGTCAACCTATACTGAAGGATGAAGAAAACGCCATACCACCCATGGACGACGAGAGACCGGTGATTTCTCCCTTGCAAGTGGCGGAAATCTTTCTCGAGACTCATCTGTTCGGCCCGCCGCACGGCCGTATTCGTCCCATCGCGCTCAAGCGTTCCCACGGCCTGAACCTTCAGGACCCCACGGTTCAAATCGCTTTGTGGTTAGGCGGTCCATGTTGGTGGTATCTAGACGCTTATAGCGCGGTGGTGCTGGAAAACCCCCAGGGCTACTTTCGCATTCTCCAAGGCCCCACCTTTCCCCAAAAAGCCATGGACCACCTACCTTCTGAGGCAGCCGTGGAGGACCTGGACGCGCGCATTCAAAAGTTCATCCCTAAGGAGTTCTACAGTTGGGGATTCGAACGTTTACGGCGCACCTTTCACCTTCACCCATATACTGTGACCATCCACGACCACTGGCTCCGCTCCCGAGATGGCATTTGGGTGAAAGTGCGCCAATGTCAGGTGCGAGCCATGCCCGATTTCCGCTCCCCCGCCTTTCTGGAAACCCTCTGCACCCTGGTGCGTCGTGAAGCCGGCAAAGATGGACAGACCTGGATGGACGAATGGCTCGAAGCGCTGGAGGGCCGAAGCCTGTTCCAGCAGGAGATTCGGAGCGCCGTCATCGGCGCGCTAAACACCTATGTGCGTCAGCACACGTTGTCCCAAATCCTCCACGCGACCTCGACCGTCGCGGCCAACAACACCTCGATGGAGACCCCACAAGGCGGGAAAGACGCGCCCGGACTCCAGGTCCTGCGTCAACGCATCGAGGAAGCCCTGCGCAACCGGGGCTTTCGCCTGGAAGAGGTGATTGTCTTTCCCAAATGGGAAGTTCCGGAACACATCCAACAGAAGCGCAAGGCCCTGCAAAGGCAGCTTCGTGAATTGCAACGAAAGGAACGGGAAATCCGGGAGACCATGTACCATCAGGCCGCTCAGGCATGGCTCCTGAATCACTTCCAGGGGCTGATCCCCATCGCTCGAGAACTCGAATCGGGCGAAAAAGACTTTCTTCCCCTGGCTCAGCGCGCATTGCGAGTGATGTGGGTCGCCCTACGGGAAGGGCTGGACTGTTGGGAGCACTATCGGGAACAATGGTATGAGTCAAAGGTCTCCCTGGATGGTCCACAGCCTCCTTTTGAGGACGAGGGAACCTTTGAGTACAGTCATCGGGAATTGGAGATTTTCGCCTCCTTGATACGCCTCCACATCGGGCGCCCCCCTCTCAAAGGGACATGAGGGGAATGAGTATGCGACCGCGCATCACCTCCCGACGCAATCCTCAGGTACAGGAAGTGCGCCGTCTGCAAGAGGAAAGCCGGTATCGCCGGCGCACCCGGCGTTTCGTGGTAGAAGGCGTGCGGCTGGCCGAGGAGGCCCTGCGGGCTGGCGCGCGTCCCGAAAAGATTTTCTACTGTCCGGCTTCCCTAAACCCTCGCGGACAGGCTGTGGTTGCCGCGTATGAAGAGCAGGGAGTACCGGCCTGGGAGGTCACTCCTGAAGTGATGGCCGTGATAAGCGCCACGGAAACTCCTCAGGGACTGCTCCTGGTTCTACCCTGGCCCCAACGCCCTTGGCCCGAGGAGAAGGATTTCTTGCTCCTCATCGACGGCCTTCAGGACCCCGGTAACATGGGAACGGTCCTGCGCACCGCCTGGGCCGCGGGCGTACAGGGGGTGTGGGTGCTTCCTGGTACTGTAGACATATGGTCTCCAAAAGTCGTGCGGGGTGCCATGGGCGCGCATTTCTATCTACCTTGTTGTCGTCTGGACTGGGAAGACCTGCCCGGGGTGCTGCAAGGGTTACGCGTCTACGTGACCGACCCCCATGAGGGCATGACGTACACCCGGGTTCCCTGGAAAGAACCCTTTGTGCTGGTCATCGGAAGCGAAGCCCATGGTGTGCGGGAACCCTTGCGAGACTTGGCCGACCTGTACGTGCATATCCCCTTGGCCCCTGGGGTGGAATCCCTGAACGCCGCCGTCGCTGCAGGCATTTTGCTCTTTGAAGCCCGCCGTCAACGGCAAGATGGGGGTTAAAGTGAAGTGCTTCCCTTCGCAGCAGCGACCATGGGTCCCACAACCTGTCTTCGGCGCTCATCGGGCTTTCATAACGGCCCGCCGCAGGCTCTGATAGAATGGTCTGTGCCATGGCCCGTATGTTGGACTTCGACTCCCCCCTGTATGAGTCTCCCGGGGACGAGGTTCCCCGGCGACGTCGTCCGCGCCTGAGGGTTGACCTCCCGGTGTGGTTGGGGAATGCCCTGGGCGTGGCCCTGATGACCGCGGCCCTTATCACCGTGATTGGCCTGGCCCCACCGGCTACCCATGAAGGCGCGCTGCTCACGTTATGGGTGCGTTTCTGGCGCCGCGTGCTGGGTTGGGGCGCCTGGATGATTCCCATCTTGTTGAGCCTGATGGGTCTGACGGTGCTCCAAATTTCCGCAGGGGTGCGGATGCAATGGCGCTGGACCCGCTGGCTTGCCTGGGAAGTGGCGTATTTCGCCACCCTAGCCCTGCTTAGTCTGGCCCACCAGGCCGACTTCCACCGGGCGCTCAATGGCTATGATGGTGGTGTGGTGGGCTGGGCCTTAGCCTCGGCTTTGTTGCGGGTTCTGCCCGATTGGGCGGCCATCATGCTGTCTCTGGGCCTGGTCATCTTCGGTGTGAGCACCGGCGTTGGCCTGCTGGGTTGGGTCCTGGACCTGTTACGAGCGTCGTTGGCGGAACCCGATTTTCTCACCCTACCCGCCCAAGCCGAAGAAAAACCGCGGCCCCAAACAAAGACAGGCCTGGCCCTCTCCTCGGAATCTCGTAAGCCATCGAAAGCCCGAACATCGAAGCGAAAGCCACCGCCACCCCAGTCCGAAACCACACCACCGCCAGCGCGTACACCCCGAGATACCCAACTGCCCCCTCTGGATTTGTTGGACCCGGAGGAGAAAGGGCGGGCAGACACAGCCTATATCCAGGACATCAGCCGACGTATTGAAGAAACCCTACGGGAGTTCGGCGTTCCCGCGCGGGTGGTGGGTGTTCAGGTAGGCCCCTCTGTGCTCCAGTTCGCCGTCGAACCCGGACACATCGAGCGCACTCTCCCCGATGGCACGGTCAAACGCCAGAAGGTGCGGGTTTCGAAAATCGTGGGGTTGCGTCGGGACCTGGCGCTGGCTCTGGCGGTCAAGCGGTTGCGCATTCAGGCTCCCGTGCCCGGACGCCCGTACCTGGGCATTGAAATCCCCAATCCCCAAGCCACCCTGGTTCGCCTCCGCCCCCTCCTGATGAGTCCCGAGTTCCAGAAAGTGGGCAGTCCACTCACCATTGCCGTAGGCCGCGGGGTGGCCGGCGACATCGTGGTGGCCGACTTGCGGGCCATGCCCCACCTGCTGGTCGCAGGCACCACCGGTTCGGGCAAATCCATCTTCCTGAAAGCCCTCATCCTCACCTTCATCATGAACCTTTCGCCCCAGGACCTGCGCCTCATCCTGATCGACCCCAAACGCGTAGAGTTGAGCCGCTTCCAGGGCCTGCCCCATCTTCTGGGCCGGGTGGAGGTAGAACCCAAACGGGTTCAGGGGGTGCTCCAATGGGTGGTGGCCGAAATGCAACGACGGTACCGCCTGTTCGAAAAGGCCCGGGTGCGAGACATCGTGGCCTATCGAAGCCATCAGGCCCGCCAGGGTGAAGAGGAAAGGTTGCCCTACCTGGTGGTGGTCATTGACGAACTGGCCGACCTCATGGTCCAGGCACCGGAACAAACGGAGTTCGCGCTGGTGCGCCTGGCACAGTTGGCCCGGGCTACGGGCATCCACCTGGTCATCTCGACACAACGGCCTTCGGTGGACGTGATTACTGGCCTTATCAAGGCCAATTTCCCGGCTCGCATTGCCTTCCTGGTGGCTTCTTCGGTGGACAGCCGGGTCATCTTGGATCAGCCGGGAGCCGAAACGCTGTTGGGGCGGGGGGACATGCTCTTCCTCCCTCCGGATGCTCCCGCGCCCATCCGGGTTCAGGGTCCCTTTGTCAGCGAGCAGGAAATCCGCCGCGTGGTGGATTACTGGAAGCAATCCTGGTCGGGCGAACAGGCACACGAGGCTCCCTGGGAAGGGCTTCTGGCGGGAGAACAGCACGTCCAGCGCTGGGATCCCCTTTTGGAGGAGGCAGCCCGCATTGTCATCGAAACCCAACGGGCCCATACCTCGTTGTTGCAACGGCGTCTGCGCATCGGATACCCTCGAGCCGCGCGCATTATGGAGCAATTGGAGCGATTGGGCATTGTAGGTCCGGCGGAAGAAGGGAGCCGGGAACGGGTGGTCCTGGTCGAACCTGGTACGCCTTTCCACCTGGGGGAATCGAACGCATCGACCGACGACCAAGGGGAAAAGGAGTGAGGCGGCAGGGCTTCCTTTAGGCCGGGAACAGCAAACGTCGTGCCAAGGCCTGACGGATGGCGTCCACCAACGTCTTCAAATCCCGCGAACGGTGCACAAAATCCAAACCCGTGGTATCCAGCAGGAGCACATCGTCTCGTTTACGAGGGTCCAGAACTTCGTCATAGGCCTGGGCCAAACGGGCCAGATAATCCCGCGGGATATTGCGCTCGAACTCCCGCCCTCGCCGGGCGATGTATCTTTGAATCTGGTCCAGCGGTGCCCGAAGGTAAACGATGAGGTCCGGCTGGGGAAGGCGCTCGTCCAGGGTTTCGTACAACTGCCAGTACACATCCCACTCGTCTCCCTGCAGGTTCAGGCGTGCGAAGATGGGGTCCTTGAGAAAGCCGTAGTCTGCGACCACGGAACGGCCCTGCTGGAGCAGGGGACGGACCTGTCGCGCCAGTTGCCGGTATCGGGTGACGAGGAAGAAAATTTGCGTCGGGAAGGCGTATCGCGCGGGGTCCTGGTAGAACTTGGCCAAAAAGGGATTCTCCGTCACCGGCTCGTACAGGGCCTCGGCACCAAAAAGCCGGGCTAGACGTTGGATCAGGGAGGTCTTCCCCACCCCAATGACCCCTTCGACCACCAGATAAAAGGGCCGATGAAAGGATGGCTCAGTCACGAGGCGCTTCCTCGGGAAGGATTTGTTGGAGCAGACGTTTCCAATTCTCGGCGAAAATGGCTTTCAGGTCGTCTTCGGTGTACCCCCGTTCCCGGAGCAACGGGGCCAGCCGTTGCAAATCCGCGATGGTCTCCACTTCCGCGGGGACGTGCTGATAGCCAAAGCCGCCGTCAAAATCCGAGCCAATACCCACGTGGCGCGCGTTTCCGGCCAATTGACAAACGTAATCGATCATCTCGGCCACCCGTTGCAGAGAAACGGCTTCCTTGCCATCCGAAGGCCGCCATCGAGGGTCCAAAAATCGGTTGTAGGGCACGATACCCACCACACCGTCCCGCTCGAAGAGACGCCGTAACACCTGGTCGGAGAGATGGCGGTTGCCATCGTCCCTCAAAAGTCTCCGCGGGTTGGCATGACTGGCCAGTATTGTTCCGGGATACGTATCCAACGCTTCCAACGCGGCAGGTTCGTCCATGTGACTGATGTCCAGGCCCAAGTTCCACTCGGCCATCTCCCGCAGCAGACGGCGCCCTTCGTCGGTCATGGGACCCGGCTCCCCCGTGCCACCGCAAAAACGAGTACCGGCCCAGGCCGGTCCCAACAACCGCAAGCCGCGGTGATACCACTCGGCCAGATGGTCTGGGACCTCAATGGCCTCCGCGTTCTCCATCAACAGCACCAAACCCACGGGGTGGGGTTGTTCGAGGTTTCGGGTGACCTCCTGCCAGTGGGCTTCGAACTCCGGCCGGGTCGTGATCAGACGGAATCGGTCGGAATGTTGCTGGACCAACTGCCGGTAGGCCTGCCATTGTTCGTTGTACAGACGTCGAGCCTCTTCGGGCGTCTCGTAGACCAACCGGTCCCATCCCCCGCCCTTTCGGCGCATGGGCGCTGCGAACAGCGTAGCGAAAACCACGACCACCCCACCCTGGACATACTGGGGCCAACCCAATAGAGTGTCTCCATTGACAAGGGGAGCGATGCTTTGGGCTTCCCGCTCCCGCGCCCGAAGCACGAGGGCGTCCTGGGTGTAGTCGCGATGAAACGTGAGCATGTTCCACGCCAGGTCTTCATGGGCGTCAATGAGCGGATACATGGATGCGCCTCCGGAGGGTTCGCGGTTTCAAAGACGATGAACCGTCAGACTTCCCCCCGCAATCGTCTGAGTTCTTCTTCCAGGCGTTGGCGCTCCTGTTCCGCAGCCTGGCGAATGTCCTCCCAGGCAGCCCGCAGGCTTTCCTGAAAGCGCGCCCGGGTCTCTTCACCGCGCGCGGGCGCAAAGAGCAACGCGAGAGCCACACCGATGAGGAAACCCGTGGTCCATCCGCGGAAGAAAGCCCCCAGGCGAGCCATACCACACCTCCTGTGCCTTTCCAATGCTGGATTCACATTGTACCCTAAGGAGGTGACTTTTGGCCTTATGGGCCCGAGTTATTGTGTCACCCGCACCGATTTGGACTATACTTGTCTTCGTTGATATATTGGCTCGAAAGCCGAACGCCAGAAGTCCGCGCTCAGGCAAGTGGTGTATGGACGAACTCGACAGCGGAGGTGAGGTCATCATGTCCACGTCTCCCCCTTGGCATCCTGCCTCTTCCTCGGCCGCGCCAGCCATCGCGGTTGCATCGCTTGAGGAAGAGGCGCACGAACTGAAGCGCAGCCTCGGCCTCACAGAAGCCACCATGATTGGTGTAGGAGCCATGATTGGCGCGGGCATTTTTGGCCTCACGGGCATCGCAGCCGGAAAGGCCGGGCCGGTGGGTCTGCTCATCGCCTTCTTCCTCAACGGCATCGTTACCAGTCTCACAGGGCTCACGTATGCGGAATTGGGCGCGGCCATGCCTGAAGCTGGCGGCGGCTACCTTTGGGTTCGGGAAGGCCTCTCCCGTTTTTGGGGCTTCTTCTCGGGCTGGATTTCTTGGTTCAGCCATTCTGTTGCCTGCAGTCTCTATGCTGTTCTGTTCGCGACGTTCTTTGTGGAGTTGATGGAAATCGCAGGGGTTCCCATCGACTGGACACCGCGTTGGCTGGGGCTGGCTCCCGGCGAATGGCTCATCAAAGGCCTTGTCATCCTCATTGTGGCCATTTTCGCCTTCATCAACTTCAAGGGCGCGTCGGAGACCGGCCTGGTGGGCAACATCGTGACCATCACCAAGGTCGTCATCCTGCTTACCATCGTGGGCTTCGGCATTAAGGCCATGATTGAGGCGCCTACCGCGGCTTTGGTCTGGAGTAACTTCCGTCCTCCCCTACCCCACGGATGGGTTGGGGTTTTCGCGGCTATGGGCCTGACCTTTGTCGCCTTCGAGGGATACGAAATCATCGCCCAGACAGGCGAGGAATTGCACCATCCCGAACGCAATCTTCCCCGAGCCATCTTCCTCTCCATTGCCATTGTCGTGGCTATTTATCTGTTGGTGGCCTTTGTAGCCGTAGGGGTTCCAGTGCAGAACACCTTGGGGATGGAACCATGGAAGTATCTGGCCCAATTCGGGGAACGAGGGATGGTACGCATCGCAGAGTTCATTATGCCTTACGGTCGGGTGCTCATGCTGCTGGGCGGTCTGGCCTCCACGACCTCGGCCCTGAACGCCACGGTGTACTCCAGTTCTCGGGTCTCCTTTGCCATGGGCCGGGGCAAGGACCTGCCCCGGTTCTTCGGCCGGGTGCATCCCAAAACCCGTACACCCCACTGGGCCATCCTGGTAAGCGCTTTACTCATTGCTTTTATGGGAGTCGTTCTCCCTGTGGAAGATGTGGGTAGCGGCGCGTCGTTAACCTTCCTTATGCTCTTTCTGCTCACCAACATCACATTGATTCGTATGCGCAAGACCCATCCGGACATGCCACGTCCTTTCCGGGTACCCCTGGTCCCTTACCTGCCCATCGCCGCGGTGCTCATTCAGGCCTTTCTGGCTGGCCATCTGTTTGAAGTCAGCCCCCTCGCCTGGTACGCCACCCTGTTGTGGATTGGACTGGGTGTGGGACTCTATTACGGCTACCTGGTTCGGATTCGGAATGGGTGAACAACAACCATGCACATAAAGTCTGTTGCATACCTATATCTTCGGTACGATATTGTTTCTCGCCCTACGGAAAGGGTATGTCGGACAGGTCCGCCAATTCCATCTCCGTAATATCTCGCATAGTCCTGACCGGGTACGGGACCGCGGAAAGCTGAATCTGGTCAGGATTATGCGAGATATGGGTATGCACCCGTACGCATAAAGTTGATTGACGTCTCCCTGCCCTTCGGATATAATGGGGAGCGCCTGAACGCCCCCATCGTCTAGAGGACTAGGACGCGGCCCTCTCAAGGCCGAGACCGGGGTTCGAATCCCCGTGGGGGCATAAAAGAACGGCACCCCTCCAGGGTGCCGTTCTTTTATGGCGACAACAGGATTTTAAACACCCCAGGCCGGGAGGCATGGGCAAAGGCCTCTACACCCCGCTCCAGGGGATACGTAGTCTCAATCAAATCCTGGGGATCGATGAAACCACGCGTCCATATGCGCAAAGCCGCATCAAAGGGGCCACAACGGGAGCCCATCAGCATCTGTTCATCCACCACCACCCGGGAAAAGTCCACCTGTAAGGACCCGGCGTACGTGCTTTTGAGCACCAGCGTCCCCCGCGGACGCAGCGCCCGTCGAGCCAGGGCAAACCCGTCCGGGTTTCCCGTGGCTTCCACCACCACATCGTAGGCCCCTTCAGGGACGTCTTCTACGGTTCGAAAACCGACATGCCACGATCGCAACAAAGCTCGTTGCTTCTCCCTTCGTACCACGACATCGATTTGGGCCCCGGTAAGGGCCAGCACACGAACAATCAGTTGACCCAGGCGTCCAACCCCAACCACGAGGACCCGGCTCGTGGGTTGCAGATGAACCCCTTCCAGGATCTCTAACGCGGCGGCCAAAGGCTCGGTGAACACGGCAACCGTGTCGGGGACGGTGTCCGGGACCGGGTGGAGATTTTCCACGGGTAAGGTGAGGTACTCCGCAAAAGCACCATGGTGACCCAGGATCCCCAGAACCGTCCGGTTGCGACAATGGGGCTCCAGGCCCTTTTGGCACATATCACAAGTGTGGCAAACAATGTTGATTTCCCCCACGACGCGACGCCCTACCCAAGCGGGCGCATCGGGAGCCTCCACCACTTCCCCCACAAACTCATGGCCTAGCACACCAGTGAACGGGTAATACCCCTGCACCATCTCCAAATCCGTACCACAAATCCCCGTCAGTCGGACCCGTACCAGGGCTTCCCCCGGACCCGGCACAGGCAGGGGTACGTCGTCGCGAAATCTCAAGCGACCGTTTTCCAACCAAAGGGCCCTCATGCGCGACATGGCCAAACTCCTGAAAAACGGATCTCCCTACGGATTTGATATGTTACGACTTTCCTCGCCCGTCGTCCATCGCCTTTGACCTGAAGTCAGGACATGAGCAAGAGAGGCTCGGTCTGGAGGTTGCGCATAGGTCTGATCAAGCCCCGGACCGCAGAAAAAGGCTGACAACCGTCGGCCGACCATTGGCGGATTTTGGTCCTGTACGCGATCCGACCTGCTGCATTCAGGGAAAATACTTGCCCGCCGAGGGCTGTCCCAAGTCATGCCCTAACCTCACCTTTTGACGGCATTAATGGCGCCACCCGCAAGAAGGCGCGCAATTCCGGCCAGAGCCACATCAGGGCTATCCCCCCGCCAGTTAGCGTGAAAAACATCCCCTGAAGCACACCCACTT